>DASSSG010000391.1:0-4991 GCA_035708545.1 Bryobacteraceae bacterium
TCGGCCCCGGGAGGGGAGGATCATCCGGCCGCATGCCGGTCAGAACCTGGCCGAGCAGCAGGACATCGGCATCGGCAGCCGGGTGAGCTGTGTAGACGTCGGTTGGTCCCCAGACCTGGCCGTCGCCGATGCCGCGCAGGACGGGATGTTTCTGCCTGCCCGGTGCGATGATGGCCCGGGTTGACTGCTTGCCGTGCGCGCCGTGGTGGCTTACCCAGGTCTCACCGAGCACTTTCCTGCCGAAGCCGCCCTCCCACCCCGGCTGCTTACTGTTCCAGCTCCAGTGGGCCCAGGTCTTGTGCTTGCGGAACGCGAACGCGTGGGTCGCCGTGCGCAGCGCGACGATCGGGCGGCCGGATTCCACATAGCCGACGAAATGCTTCATCTGCTCGTCCGGCCAGTCGCGGAAGCGCGTCATAAGGACCACGAGGTCGGCGGTTTTCAACGCCTCGAGACCGGGATTGTTATCGGAGCGGTTTGGGTTGACGGTCCCGTCGGGATCGAGCGCGAACAGCACCGAGCAGCGGAATCCATGATGCTTCGCGAGGATGCGCGCGAACTGGGGCAGCGCTTCTTCGCTGCGGTATTCCTCATCGCCGCTGATCAGCACGATATGTTTCCTGGCAGCACCGGCGCTCACTGCGCAGAGCAGCGCGAGTGCAGTGGCGAGCTTCACGGCTGTGATTCTATCGCGCAGGGTCAGGTCGAGAGACCGCTGGAGACTGAGACCGCGCTCTGCCCGAGTTCAGCCAGATATGCAAAGCCGGAGTTTCATGGTTATACGGTTTGCCGAGTAAGTCGAGCGTGCCGTCGCCATCGAGGTCGGCTAACCGCGACTCGTGGTGGTCGAAGCCGGTGACGAGCACCGTCTCGCGGAAGTTGCCTTTGCCGTCGCCGAGCAGCAGCCATGCCTTCGAATCGGAGTTGCCGCCGTCGAGGCGCATCTCGGCGCAGAAGATGTCGGCGTCTCCGTCGCGATCATAGTCCACAACCGCGAGCGAGTGGCCGTTGTCCACGGATTCGAGGAGGCGCCTGGAACGCCAGGTTCCCTTTGTCCATTCATATAAGATCAGCGGGCCAACACCGTCGCCGACCACGAGTACGACTTCGGGGCGGCCGCCTTCGATAAGCTGGCCGGCGGCGACGCGCGAGAACGCATAGCCGGCGTCGATAATGTTGGCTTCGAAGCCACCACCGCCCCGGTGTTTGAACCAGCGGCCACCGCCTACGATGTCAACGCGTCCGTCGAGGTCGATGTCAGCAGCGGCGAGGCCTTCGTGCTCATTGGTGCGCTTCCAATGTGGAGCGGCGGCTCGCTGTTCGGGTTCGCTGTCACCCGACCAGGAATAGAT
The DNA here is from genome assembly GCA_035708545.1 of Bryobacteraceae bacterium. Taxonomy (GTDB): domain Bacteria; phylum Acidobacteriota; class Terriglobia; order Bryobacterales; family Bryobacteraceae; genus DASSSG01. Next base: position 1,353 of record DASSSG010000391.1, read on the forward strand.
AGTGGTCAGCGGCCATTCGGCCGCATGCCGGACGTTGGGCGGCACACGCGCGAGCACGAGCCTGTTGCCGCCCTGGTTCCAGAACACGAGCTCGCTGCGGCCATCGCCGTCGAAGTCGCCCCACATCTGATCGTGATGTTTGCGCTCGCCGGAGTTCTTGACGAATCGGCGCTGCCAGGTCGGGTTCTCCCACCACCAGACCTGGTTGCTGGTGGCGTCGCCACCCGCGATGAAATCGAGATCGCCGTCCCCGTCGACGTCCCCGAAGGCAGAGCCGGCTTCAATGCGGAGCGCCGCGGATTCGAGCACGTGCCGGGACCAGCCGGCCTTCGTGCGCTTATACCAGACTGCGGCGGGAGCGGCCGTACGCTCGGTAATGACGAAGTCGTCGAGTCCGTCGCCGTCGATGTCGAAGACGGTAGCGGAGGTCTGCTGCGTGCCCGGGTTTGGGGGTTCGAGTTGGCCGGTTTTCGAGGAGAAGAATGTCAGAGCGGCCGGGAGCAGACCGGTGGTGAGCAGAGCGCACACGCGGGCCAGGCGCGGACGCCCGGCGCAGCTCCGGAGACCTGCCGCGCACAGCAGCACAGCCGCAGACAATGCGCCGGTCAGCAACCGCTGCGCACGATGCCATCCTGCCCTGGTGTGCCGTCCCGGATAGCCCTTGCTAACGCGCGCGGCTCGGAAGGGTCGTTTCTGAGCCGCGACCGTAACGGAGCGGTTGTCAAGTCCCGGATACCGCTTGCTGACGCGCGCGGCTCGGAAGGTAACGGAGCGGTTGTCAAGAATAACGCGGGACACCAGACGAGGCGACATCATTCGCTCAGTTTCCATTCGAGAATGCCGGCAGCTGCGCCGCGCTGGAGCTGCGCTTCCAGGCGGAGCATGGTGGTGGTGACGGGCGCGAAGTGGAGCGCGGTCAGCTCGTCCTTACGGACGGGGTAACCGGCGATGCCCGAGACGGGCTGCCACGCGGTTCCATCCCACCAGAGGAGGCGCCAACTCGCAGGCAAACGGACGGCGCCGTCGGTGGGAAGCATCAGACGCAGGTCCGACGGCACACGGCCCGAGCTGCGCTTGATGTCTTCGTCAGCCCAGTAAATCTCCACGCGACGGATCCGGCGCGGAGCGGAGAACGTGTATTGAACCCACTCACGCGACCCGTAGGCGTCTTCCCATACAAACCAGGGAATGCTCGTATCGCTCGAAGATGAGGGGAGCTTGCCGTCGTGCAGCGCGCTCGGCGGATTGAAGTGGGACGGTTTCGACGCAGTTGCGAGCGGAGCGTAATCGGTCCAGGGTTTGGCCGAGCGACCACGGCCGGCTTCGGGGAACATGGCGATCCGCAGCCGGGCAGCGCCCATGGGAATCAGGGTGACCTGTTCTTCGGGCTCGGCTGTGGCGACGGGGCTGTCCTGAAGCTCCTCGACGAGGCCGTTCGGCTCGAGCTTCCACTGCGGGATCCTGCGCGCCTTCGCGCGCAGTGTGACGGGGACGTCATCGGGGGTGAAGGGTTGCCGGCCACGCGTTCCCCGGTCGACGACCTCGAAGGAGCGTTCCGGTTGTCCCGGATCGAGTACGAGCGCATAGTTCCACGGCGTCGCGGGGAAGACCTCGTAAGCGGGCCACTTGTCGTCTTTGTTGTATTGCTCCCAGCGTTCGCCTATTTGGAGCGAGTAGGCAAGCGGGCCTCGCTCGACGGAGACTGCGTTGTGGTTCTTCGGCCAGCGCCGGACGCGGATGGTCATGGGGAGAGTGACCTCGACGCGGTCACCAGTTGTCCAGAGGCGATCGATGGTGAGCCAGCCCGGTGCACCGGCGGGAGCCGGCAGCGGCGTCCCATTCACAGCGACGCGAGGGGCGACAGTCCAGGCCGGCATCCGCAGTGACAGCGGAAATCGTACCGGCCTGGCGGTCGTGAGCGTCATCGCGATCTGGTCGTTGAAAGGGTAGCCGGTCATGGAGGCGATGGTCACTTCGGCGCCGTCGCCGACGGTGGCTCGCACTTCGCTCGCGGCGTAGAACACCGCGGCGAGGCCGTTGCCCTGGGTCGCGAGCCAGAGATGCTCGGTGAAGTACGGCCATCCAAAGGCGACATTGTGCTGGCAGCACCGGTATTGATACGGGTTGTACGACAGCATGTCGCGCCCGTTCTGGATGAGCGGGGACTTGTCGGCACGGTCGAGCTGCGGCATGTTGGGCGCAGTGAGATAGTGCAGGCCTTTGAGGTCGGGCGTCATGCTCGCGGGGAGCGAGTTGAAGGCGATCTCCTCGGCGCGGTCGGCCCAGACGGAATCGCCAGTGATGCGCAACAGCAGCTCGTGGCTGTGCATCATCTCGACCATCGAGCACGATTCGGCTGCCTGCCGGGGACCGAAAAGGCCAGGGCGCGCGTTCTCGTCGGCGGCGAACATGCCGCCGGGTACCTGTCCGTAGAGATCCATGACCGTCGAGTAGATACGGTGCGTCGCGCGGAGATAGCGGGGGTCTTTTGTCTGCTGGTAATACTGAGCCGGCTCACGGAAACACTGGCTGAGATTGACACCGTGCCACGTCGGGATGCCGCCGGCCCAGTCGGCCGTCCTTTCGTGATTCACGCGCGCGAGGTCGAGTAAGAACGTGTCGCCGGTGTAGTTGTAGAGCCAGTAAATGCTGTCGAGGTTGTCGCCAGCCCGCCATTTCTGCCAGCTTCCGGGGAGAAAGCGCTCGAGCGGGAGCGTGGCCTGCCAGCGGAAGTAGTTCGTCATGAACTCGAGAATGCGCTTATCGCCGGTGGCTTCGTAATGCGCGCGCAGTGGGTAGAGCATGATCATATTCGGCCAGAGATCAAGCACGCGCGCACCTGATTCGGCGTCGTCGAGATTGGTGCGGCCGCCGAAGTAGCCGCTCTCCTGCTGGGTCGCAAGGATGGGCTCGATCCAGCGGCGTGACTCGGCGAGGATGCGCTCGTTGCCGGTCAGATAGCCGAGGTTGACGAAGCCCTTAAGCCAGTACGGGACTTCTTCCCAGCCGAACTGGCCTTCGCCGCGCGGGTGGGTCCATGCGTTGCCTTCGAATTTGCAGAAACGGCTGAGCTCGGGCAGGCGGCCGGTGAAGCCTTCGGTCATAAGATCGAGCTGGTCTTTCAGCCAGCCGCGCGCGGTGACTGCGCCGGTGGGGAGCTTGATCAGAGGGCTCGGGAGCAGCGGGGCGCGGTTACCGACGTAGAATGCATTACCGCCGGCTGTGGGCAGACCGCTGGTGACGCGAGTATCCCTGAGCACGCGCGGCTGCGCGACGAGCGTGGCCGCACACGCGAGGGTCGCGAGGAGTTTTGGGAGCCGCATTGGGAGCAGCTTATCAGTGCCGGGACCGCGGCTGATCCATTGCTGATTCCGGACCGGCGAGCGAGGCCGCGGAGTCGGACTGATCGGCAGCAGGAGCCACGTGGTGAGGTGACGAAACGGACCGAATCCCGGAATCGGACACCGGCGGCACGGCGGCGACGAGCGAGTCCGCTGTGCTTACAGCACGTGACGGAACGGACCGAATCCCGGAATCGGACACTTCGGATTCGGCAGGAGCGGCGGTGGCCGGTTCGGCGGGCTGCGCGGCCGGCTCGCGGTGCTCGCGGCGGCGGAGCGACTGCGTGCGCTGGAGCTG
>DASSSG010000392.1:0-2617 GCA_035708545.1 Bryobacteraceae bacterium
TTCATTCTGCTCTGTTTTGCGCGGGAAACTGCACATGCTCAGAATCACTTCGATTGTGAGCAGGTGTGAGTCCCTGCAGCAGAGGAGCAACAATGAGGGTGATCTTGGATGTTACGATTTATAGTGATGGTGAAGAGGAGAGTAGCTCTTTGGCTAAAATCCCGTTCAGTGAAATGACACTTGAAGATCTTGCAGATCTTGAGGCAGAATACACAGCTTTTGCGGGCAGCACGACAGGCCTATTGACACCGTCGCGAACCGGAAGCACGGGACGCGTGATATCAAGTCGACGCAAAGCTCGCGCCTCTAGACACGGGAGCGCCGCGTCAAGGCGTACGACAGCAGGACGCTCGGCTTCGATCCGACGGTCGAAGAAGAGGTAGGTGGAGCATACCACCTGAGAAGCGAAAGCTTCTCTTTTATATTTATATAATCGTTTCAGCACTGAACGGCCGCGACACAAGCCCGTTCACCATCAGCTTCACGTACAAGTTGTAGTTCGGCAGGCTGGCCAAATCAGCAGCTCGGAACTCCGGCGCGAACTCCGGTTCCAACAGCTCAGCGTCACCAATGCCCAGCCGGAATGCGATGGTCGTGCCGACGTTGCCGAGAATGGCGTCCCGGATTTGCGGGTCGAGCTGTGACAAATGCTGGTGCGCGAGGATCAGGTTCACGCGGTACTTGCGCAATTCCGCGAGCATGCCGGCGAGCGACAGCGTCGTGAAATTCGGGAACTCGTCGAGGTAGACGTAGAAATCGCGCCGGTCCTGCTCCGGGATTTCGGCACGGCTGAGCGCGGTCACGCCGATGCGAGACACCAGCAGCGCCCCGAGCAGCGCGGCGGCGTCTTCGCCGATCCGGCCCTTGGCGAGATTCACCAGCAGAATGCCTCCACTGTCCATCACCTGTCGCGGGTCGAACGCACTTCTCGGTTGCGTCACGATCCGGTTCAGGATCGGGTTCGAGAGGAACGCGCCGACCTTGTTCTGGATCGGCGCGATCGCCTCGATCCGGAACCGCTCCGGGTAGCTTTCGTACTCCCGCAGCCAGAACGTGCGCACGGCGCCGTTCGCCGTATTCATCGCGGCCGTTCGCCGGTATGCGCGGTCGTCGAGCAGCCGCAGCACATCCGCCAGCGTAGCGTCCGGCTGGTCGAGCAGGAGCAGTAGCGCGTTCCGGAGGATGTGCTCCAGCCGCGGTCCCCAGGAGTCCGCCCACAGTTTTTTGAACACGTCCAGCAGGCCGGAGGCGGCAAGCGGCCGTTTCTCCGGGGATACCTTTTCGAGCGGATTGAAGCCGAGCGGCCTCGTCGCGTTCGGGACGTCGAACCAGACAAGATCACTCTGTCTTCGATCCGGCACAGCGGCAAGCACCCGCTCGACCAGATCACCGTGCGGGTCGAGCAACGCGAGACCCTCGCCGTTCGCGAGATCCTGCCGGACCAGCGTCTCGATGAGGGTGGATTTGCCGGTACCGGTCTTGCCGACGATGTACATATGCGCGCGGCGGTCCGCCCGGCGAATACCGAACACCCGCCGGTCGTCGCGGAAATTCATCCGCGCGAAATAGGTGATGTCGTCCTCGGACGGTGATTTCATGCAGGCATGTTGGCGTGGCCGCACCAAAAACGAAAGGCTGCGGCTCCATCCGGGCGCGGCAAGTTTTCCCGCCTGGTGAATTCCCGCAGTTCTCCTAGCCTGGGCTTGGTTCTTTCACAGAACCGAAATCCCAAGCCAAAGGAGAAACGCAGTGCATCAACCGCAGAACACGTCGCGCGCGGCCGGCGAACGCCTGGTCGTGTCGCGTACCGACGAGGGCTTCCGCGTCTATTCGGCATCCGAGCCGTCACGCTCGTACATCGTGAGCGGCAGCCCGGAGCAGCCTTCCTGCACCTGCCCGGACTTCCAGCATCACAATCAGGACCCCGACTGGCGGTGCAAACACATCCTCGCCGTCCTCGATGTGCCGGTCGAAGACGAGCCGTATGACAGCGCCGAGCGTGACGCCATCCAGAACGAAGTGCCGGCCACGGAACCCGCCCAGATGGTGCTCAAGCGGAGCGTCAGCCCCGATGGACGGATCGATTCGCTGTCGGTCGAGTTCTCGGTGCCGGTGGATCACGTCTCCGCGAGCGCGATCAAGGCCCGCGCCATGCGCTCGCTTGAGCTGCAATCAGAGATCGTCGAGAGCTTCCTCTCGGCCAACGGCAACGGTCACGGCCCATCCTCGAACAACGGCGCCGGCGCGTCTGCAAACGCCCCGGCTCCCGCACGTATGCTCGCCATCGGCGGCATCAACACCAAATGGGGGCGGCGACTGTACCTCGGCATCGAGGCGGGCGGCCAGACGCTGAAGTTCTTCGGCAACCGCAAACAGCTGGCCGAAGCCATCAGCGCGGCCGGATATCCGAATCTCGCCGAGCGCATCGAGGAGGGCGTCCGCATCGACAAGCCCTGCCGCGCGGTCACCAAGCCGAGCGAGGACGGCCGGTATGTCAATGTCGAGCAGCTGCTGCCGGCGAACTCCGGAGGATCGCGGAGGTGGTCGTGACGGCGGCCGTGCTCGCCGAGAGGGACGAACGGATGACGCCGCAAGGCACGCCGCACTTGTCGTTCTC
>DASSSG010000393.1:0-6527 GCA_035708545.1 Bryobacteraceae bacterium
CGGCCTTCATTGCGGCGGTGGGTACGGTGCCGAAGCGCTGCGCGTTACGCCGGTCCCAGGTCTCCTCGTACGCAGCGAAATAGAACAGCTTGTTCTTCACGATGGGGCCGCCGAGCGCGCCGCCCCACTGGTTGAACACGAGCTTCGGCTTGCCCTGATTCGCGGGCAGGAAGAATGGCCGCGCCTTCAGCCGGTTATTGGTGTGGTACTCGAATGCCGCGCCGTGCAGATCGTTGGTGCCGCTGCGCGTCGATACATTGATCGCCGCCCCCCCGGCGAGTCCCTGCTCGGCGTCGAAGCTGTTCGTCACCACGTTCACGGTATCGATGGCTTCGAGTGCGGGCACGTAAGCGACGATGTGCGGCAACTGAATGCTCATTGCGCTGGCGCCATCGATCCGCGTATTGTTCGCGCTTCGGGTCGCGCCATTGACGTTGAATGCGAGCGCGCGGCTCGGATTGGTGGGAACGGAGTGCGCGTTCTGGGGCGGTGAGAAGCCGGGCAGCACGCGAAAGATCTGCTGGTAGTTGCGTCCGCTGGCAACGGGCAGATTGACCAGCTGCTGCGTCGTGACTTCCTGCCGAACCTCGGCGCGGTCAGTTTGGAGAGCGAGCGCCGCCGCTGAGACCGTCACCGCTTCGGTGACGGCGCCAACCTGTAGCCTGGCGTCGACGCGAGTTACCGTGTTGATGGTCACCGACACGTCGGAGGCGACGAATGTCTGGAAGCCAGCGGCGGTGATCCTGAGCTGGTACGTTCCTCCGAGCAGATTCGGCACCTCGTAATTGCCGAGCTGGTCGGCCTGGGTTTCGCGAGTGAGACCGGTCTGAGTGTTCGTCGCGGTTACTGTGGCGCGCGGCACACCAGCTCCGCTCTGATCCTCGACGTGCCCAACAATTGAGCCATACAGAACCTGCGCATGCGCGCCGCGCGCGAATGCCAGCAGCAGGCAAGCGGAAAGTGAGGTGTTTAACAGCAGCCGAAGCATGGCCCCCTCCTCTGATGGAGCGAGTATGGGTGCCTGGGCCCTGCCGTGTCAAGCGCAGTCCCTGACCGTTCACTCTCGCTTAGTGCGCTGCGACCGCGGGCGCCTCGGGCAGGAAGTAGAATACGATCCCAAGAATCACGTAGACGGCCAGCAGTTGTACGCCCTCCATCCAGTTGGATTCTCCATCGTCGGCTACCTGGCCCATGATGAGAATCGAGAGACCGATTGCGAGCACCTCGGCCGGGGTGAAGACGAGATCCATCGGGCGCGGCGCCACGACATAGCTGGCGAATACAAGCACGGGGGCTACAAACAGCGCAATCTGGATGCTGCTGCCCATCGCGATGCCGAGACTCAAATCCATGCGATTCTTCATGGCCGCGAAAATGGCGGTGCTGTGCTCGGCCGCGTTCCCGACTACGGCGACGACGATAACTCCGACGAAGATGCTCGTCATGCCCAGGGCGTGCGCCGCGTTTTCCACCGATCCGACGAGAATCTCGCTGATCCAGGCGATCGCAGCAGTCGAGAGCGCAAGCACAGCGATCGAGCGGCGGATCGGCCAGGCTCGGATGTCGTGGCCGCCTCCGGCGTGGCCGGTCTCGCCGGAGAAGAAATGTTTGTGTGTATGCAGCGAGAAAACGAGCCCGAGCGCATACGTGATCAGCATAACGGCAGAGATCTCGGTTGACAGTCCGAGTTCCCGCCTGATCGCCGCCGGGCCCGCGAGATAGTGGTACGCGGCCGGCACGATCAAGGCGATGGCAGCGAGCGTGAGCATGGTGGCGTGAATACGTGCGGCGGTCTCATTGAACTTCTGGTTGCGATGCCGGATTCCGCCGGCGAGCACCGCCGCGCCAAGGACGAGTAAAACGTTGCCAATGATCGAGCCTGTCAGAGAAGCCTTAACTACCGAGAACAGGCCGTTCTTCAGCGCCACAAGAGCGATGATGAGCTCCGCCGCGTTCCCGAACGTCGCGTTCAGCAGACCGCCGACACCTTCGCCGGTGCGGGCTGCCAGGTGTTCAGTCGCGGTTCCCAGCCAGCCGGCGAGAGGCAGGATCGCCAGACACGCCGAGACAAAGATCAGCGTGTGCGAGTCGGAACGGAAGTAATGCAAGCCAACGGTCACCGGCGCCATGACCAGCAGCCAGTTAAGCGACGGCTTCAACAGTTCCATTCAGCGTCTGGCCGCCGCTCGGCGCCGGCGGCCCGGCACGATGCGCTCGGAGTCGGCAGCGGAGGGCTGCGCCCAACGGCCGAGCCGGTAGCGCTGCGCGTAATCGGCGGTGAGATTGGCGATCGTGACCGTCACGGCGCCGCTGGCATCGCATTCGTACCGCTCTTCTATGCGCTGATTCGGTGCTTCCCGCGTGTGCTGCACTGCATCAGCCTCCCTTGCCCCGCGTTCGAACGCGAAGCGGATGTCATCCCAGAGCATGATGTCGCCAGTCGGACGGCCGTCCGGTGTGAGATGGCTGCACTCGAGATAGCGAAAGTGGCCGACGTTGTGAACCGGATAATACGAGCGCTCGATCGCCAGCGGCGGCTCCCCCGGCCCCGGCAATGACGTGCCTTTCTCGAATAATGGATCGAAGATCATCGTGCGGCCGGCATCGGCCTCACGCCATACGCCGAAGTGCCGCGTGAAGCTTTCGCGCAACACATAGCCCGCCTGTGCATCCGCCTGAATAGCCAAACCGATGGCGGTTGCCGATCGCGTGTGCGGAGAGCGGCGCACCTTCCGGCCATAGATTTCTTTCAGCGCGCGCGAGACCAGCGGGAGTTCGCTGCCGCCGCCGGTGACATACACGGCTTCGAGGCGCTCGCCCGAGTCATGCGCGGCCAGCAACGCCTGTGAGGCGTGGATTGTCTGGTCCACGAGCGGGCGGCAGCGGTCGTAAAAATCGGCGGCGGAGACGGTTACCTCACCCCATCCCTCACGCACCGCGCCCAGATCGACTACAATCCGTCTCGTGTTCGGATGGAGCGCCTCTTTGCGCGCGCGTGCCTCTTCATGCAGGCGGAAAACGTCCGCCTGTGTCAGCTCGAAATTCGAGATATCAGCCGCCTCGAGCGCCAGATCCGCGAGCAGAACGTCAAAGTCATCTCCCCCGAGATAAGGCACGCCCTCGGACGCAATGACGGAATGCGTGCGGTCGTCGATCTGCACGAGGCTGGCATCAAATGTCCCACCGCCCAGGTCATAGACGAGCACGCGCTCGGATCTCTGCGCAGTTCGGTTGCGGTGACCATACTCGATGCTTGCAGCCGAGGGCTCGTTCAGCAGCCCGAGCACGCGAAAGCCCGCGCGGCGAAAAGGCTCGACCGTGAGGAATCGCTGATTCGAGTTCGCATTCGCCGGTACACCCAGCATGATCTCGAGCGGTTCGTCCGGCTTCGCGGGGAGGGTCGATCGTTCGAGCAGCGCCGTCCGCAGCGCGGCGACCATTTCGTCGAGCAGCACGTGCATGGATACAGCCGCCTCGCCCATCTGCACGGACGTGCCAGGGCCTGCATCTTCGAGCGTACGCTTCAACGACCGAACGACGGTGTAGCTCGGGTCCGCCTGCGCGGCGTAGGCGTCCCAGCCATAGATGCGTTCGACGCCGCGGGACGCGATCAGCGGCGGGAACCACTCGCGGCTCGCTCCCTCGGCATCCTCGAAAGCAATCACGGGGTAGTTGCCGCGATCCACGGCTGCCACGACTATGCGCGTGGTTCCGAAGTCGATGCCTAGTCTCAACGGGCTGTGCTGTCCCCTCTCATTTCGTTAGGATAACTGCATGTTTCATATGCATGCGCGCCGCTGTGCGGCAATGCTCGTGTTTGCTGTATGTGGTTACGCGGCCCCGCAGCAGTTCGCCGCTCTCGGCGATTTCAGGCTCGCCAGCGGCGAAGTCATCCGGAACTGCCGAATCGGTTACCGCACCTACGGGCAACTCGCGGCTGACCGCTCGAATGTCGTGCTCTGGCCGACCTGGTTCACCGGCCGCACGGCGCAGCTCGACGGCATGATCGGCGCGGGCAAACTCGTCGACCCGTCGACTGGCCTGTTCGTCGTCACGGTCGACGCGCTCGGCAACGGCGTCTCGACGTCGGCCTCGAACAGCACCGCGCAGCCACGCATGAAGTTTCCGCGTTTCACGGTTCGCGACATGGTCGAGAGCCAGCGCGTGCTGCTGGCCGGGCACCTTGGCGTAAAGCATGTGCACGCCGTGATCGGGATCTCCATGGGCGGAATGCAAACGTTCCAGTGGGTTGTCTCGCACCCGGAGTTCATGGATGCCGCCGTGCCGATCGTCGGCACGCCTCGCCTGAGCGCTTCGGACCGGCTGCTGTGGTCGGCCGAGGCGAACGCAATTCGCAATGACCGGGAATGGAATGGCGGTGACTATGAGGTGCAGCCCGTTCTCCGCGCCGTGCACCTGATACACACCTTCGCGCTGCACACGCCGGCGTGGCGCAACCGCACCACGGCGCCGGAGCAGTGGCGCGAGCTGATGATGGAGACCGAGCGCACAGCGGGCGCGTTCGACGCGAATGACTGGCTCCGGCAGCTCGAGGCAATGCTTTCGCATGACGTGTACGCCGGGCGCGGCATTGACGAAGTGGCGAAAACAATTCGCGCGCGGATGCTGATCATCGTCGCCGCCCAGGATCACATGGTCAGCCCGGAGGAATCACTGCGGCTGGCGCAGGCTTTGAAAGCCGAGGCGCTGGTGCTTTCCGGCGATTGCGGGCACCTGGCAACGGGATGCGAAGAATCGAAGTATCGCGATCGCGTGCGGCAGCTGCTCGAGCCCGCGCGTGATCACCAGGCGCGCGTGCCAGCCGGCTCGCTGGCCGCTGCAGGCCAGGGCTCTTTCGGCATCACGATCCAGGCCACGAGATAGGCGAAGAAGCCAGGCAGCGGCGGGAATACGGCGGCGAACAGCCAGATCAGGCGAACCAGCGTGGAATCGACGCCGAGGTACTCGGCGACACCCCCGCAGACGCCGGCGATCTTCGAGTCAGTTCGCGAACGCATCAGGCGCTTCTCGACCTGAGGCTGCTGCCGGCGCGGGGCGTCGCCCGTGACCACACCGCATTGCGAGCAATATACGTCAGTTGAATTGAGCTGAGCGCCACAGTTCGTGCAGTACATCGAGCACTCCTCCGGTATCTCGAGCGTTGCGTGACCGTCTATCAGGGAGAACGAAAGGGCCGGCGGATTTGTTCCACGCTGTACATCCCCGGCTCGACCCGAACTCCGCTGACCAGCTCGGAACCGAGATATGTCCGCTGGTTGAGTTCGTAGAGTGCGTTTTCGTCTACCGTGAACCATTCGGGAAACTCGTTCAGGCGGGCGTAGTTCTTCGCGAACTGAAAAATCCGGTGGTGGCGAGCGTAGTCAAAGCGCAGCCGTCCTCGCCAGTTCGCGGGAGCTTCAAGGCTGAACGTGAGGCGATCACCCGCAACCACGGCGCCAACCCGGACGCCCGGATGCCAGTCGGAGGCTGTTACTCCCGCGCTGTTGAACAGAGCCCACAGCAGCATCGTGCGATTGAAATTGCCCTCGCCATACCAGTTCTCGATGTGCCCTGACGGCTGCTGCATCGACGCCATCACGCCGATCTCCGATTCAATCCAGGCGAGCGCAGCCGCGACAGGCTCGCGGTTATACAGGTACAGAGCGCTTTCGATGCTGTCGGCGTAGCCATCGAACGAACCAGGTTTGCTGCCCGGCATCGCCTCCCACGTGTGGTTCCGATAATGCGGCAGATTCGCCAGCACGCGCCGAACCGCCGTCCTGTACTTCTCGTCGCCGGTCGCCTGATAGAACGCATACATCGCTGCATAGACGTAGCCCCAGTTGTCCGACAGCGTTGCGCGCGTGGGCTTGAGCGTCGCTGCATCAATCTCGTCGTACAGCATGCCGTGTTCGTTGGCCGACGCGAGGACCCGATCGAGCATGCGGGCGATGACGGGACGCAACGCTGCCGCCCGGGATGTTGCGTGCTGCTGCTCGAGCGCATACAGCAGCACCAGCCCGGCTATGATCTCGTTGCCGTGATCGCGCAGCCGGACGCGCTCGCCCGGCAAGCCGTGGTTCGCGGGCAGCACGTCATGCACGTACCAGTCGCCGATGCGGCGCGACCATTCCCAATAACGCGCTTCGCCCGTCATCGCCGCGAGCCGCACCAGCACCTGCAGGAAATCGCCATTGAGTTCCGGGTCCGCTGCCGGCAGCTTGCCGTAGCGCGTGTGCACGGGCGCGCGCTCCATCGCGGCATCGATCATGTCGATCATCCGCACGTACCATGGCGTCCGCCCGAGCAGTTCGGTAATCGAAACAAGCCCGTCTTTGGCGTACTCGCCGGCGCCGAACAAACTCGGCGGGCCGAGCTTGCCGGTTTCGAGGTCGAGGTCGGCAGGAACGGCGTCCTCGCGCGTTGTAAAACGCACCTCGTTGCGCAGCATTTCGAGCATGCGCCCTCGATACAGGCCGGGATCGGTGAAATATGCCGTCAGGACGAGATATGGATACAGATCGGCG
>DASSSG010000394.1:0-7957 GCA_035708545.1 Bryobacteraceae bacterium
CCTCGGACCAAAAGTAAGCGGGCGCAGACGCGTGTAAGTGGTTGCAGGACAGAGAAAACAGAACGTCGGGAACTCGTGTGATCGGGGCCAGCTGTTTCCCCGGACGCAAACTCAGGTTCAGCGCAGCACTGAAGTCGCCTCTAAGCTCCCCGGTAACAAAAACGCGCGACCGGCCCCAACACCGCTCGCGCGCTTCTGCCCACCCTACTCGGCTGCCCGGATGCAAACACGGGCGGCAGGTGGCGAACTCAGTTCTTGAAGTAGACTGCGTTCTTCTCCACGAAGGCGGCGAGATCCGCCGGCACGTCGGTCGCGATGTAAATCGAGGCTGTCGGGCAAACCGGAATGCAGGCGCCACAGTCGATGCAGTTGTCGGGATCGACGAAAAGCTGCTCGACCTCGGCGAAGTTCGGCTCATCCTGCTTCGGGTGGATGCAGTCCACCGGACAAGCGTCGACGCACAGCTCGTCTTTTGTGCAATTGCTCGTAATTACGTATGCCATGAGGGAGCCTCCGGGCCACCTAGTTGCACTCGGATTACCAGCATTAAGCTGCTGATTCGTCAGGGAATGCAGCGCAGACTGGGTGAATGCCACCATGAAGTGCGTGATATCACGCCGCGTTTCCACCAGTGCGACCATTTACGTCCTGGTGCGGGTTCGGCTATGCTCGACGGGACAACGATGCTTTTGAAATGCTGCGCGCTTGCCGGTTTGGTCTGCGCGATCCTCGCCGCCGCTGACGAAGCTGTGGTGGTAGTCCACAAAGGTGCGGACTCGATCGGAATCTACAAGACGAAAGACGGAGCGGCCGTGGCGACAATCCCGGTCGGCAAGGCGCCGCACGAGCTGGTGCTGTCGGCCGGCGAGCGGCTCGCGTACGTCACGAACTACGGCGTCGGCTCGTACACGTCGATGGAGCCGGGCGGCAACAGCATCTCGATCATCGATCTAGAGAAGCGGGCGCCGGCCGGCGAGATTGTTCTCGGCGACTACCACCGACCGCACGGGATCGAGCGTGGCGCCTCCGGCAGGCTCTACGTGACCGTCGACTTCCCGCCGGCCGTTCTGGTCATCGATCCGGCCGCACGGAAGGTGGTGAAGGCGCACAAGCTCGAGGACACGATGCCGCACATGATCGTGCTGACGCGCGATGAATCGAAGGCGTACGTCGGGTGCTCGGGGTCAGCTTCGGTCGCGATCATCGACCTCACGAATGGAGCGACCAACAGCATCGAGGTGGGCGGCGTTCCCATGGGTCTCACGCTCAGCCCCGACGAGCGGCGGGTGTTCGCGACCACGCGCACGGCAAACAATGTGGCCGTGATCGATACCGCGACTGCAAAGCTGCGCACCGCGATTGCGATCCCCGGCCAGCCTGTACGGCTGCGGATCAGCCCCGACAAGCGCTGGCTGGTGGTCACGACAATCGGGTCAGGGGAAGCTTTCGCCGTCGATCTGCTGACCCTGAAACCTACGTACAAAGTACCGATCGGAAGAGCGGCCGAGGGGATCGAGTTTGATCACAAGGGCGCTTTTTTCTACGTGACCGCCCAGGGCGACAACAAAATCGTGAAGGTTTCGACAGACACCTGGCGCCCTGTGCTCGAAATCAAGACCGGCGAGCGGCCGGACACGCCGGCAATCTTCGGGCTGAAATAGCGGCAGCACGCTAAAATAGCCGCTTGCCTCCGACCTTCGACGACCCGCGCGCGCTCGCGCGAGCCGCCACGGCAATCGAGAACGGCCGCCCCGAAGCGGAACAGATCGCCGCCGAAGTGTTCCCGAGGACCGGCCGCGCGCTGCTCGCCGGCATTACGGGCGCTCCCGGATCGGGGAAGAGCACGCTGGTCAACGAGTTCGTGCGCCTGTTGCGCCGCGCAGGGCAGAAGGTTGGCGTGATTGCCGTCGATCCCTCGAGCCCATGGACCGGCGGCGCGATTCTGGGCGATCGCATCCGCATGCAGGACCACCATGCCGATCCTGGCGTTTTCATACGGTCGATGGCGACACGCGGGCGCCTGGGCGGCGTGGCGCGGTCAACGCTCGATCTCGCGCTGCTGCTGGACGCGGCGGGCGCGGACACAGTGCTCATCGAGACGGTCGGAGTGGGTCAGGACGAGATCGAGATCGCGCGCCTCGCGGACGTCGTTGCGGTGGTGCTGGTGCCCGGCATGGGCGACGACGTTCAGGCGATCAAGGCAGGGATCATGGAGATCGCGGACGTGTTCCTGCTCAACAAAGCCGATCACCCGGGGGCCGACAGACTCGACCGCGTGCTCCGGGAAACGGGCACGACGGTGCCGGTGGTGCGCACGGTGGCGACCGAAGGCGCCGGTGTCGAGGAGGCGCTGGCAGCGATCCGGGCCGCGCCGCGCAGATCGAACGAGACAGCTCGCTGGCAGCATCGGCTGCGCGAGCTGGTGCGGGACCGCGTGATCGAAGGCATTCCCGATGACGCCTTCGCCGCCGCAGCGGCCGACGTTGCCGAGCGTCGGGTGAGCCCGCGGGATGCGGCGGAGCAACTGCTGGCGGCCCACTACTCGCTGGCGACGACACACTGACTATGATCGGAATCATCGGAGGCTCCGGCCTCTACTCGATGCCCGGCTTCGAAGCCCACGAGGAGCGCACTATCGATACGCCCTGGGGGAAGCCATCGGAGGCGTACGTCACCGGCACGCTCGCGGGCAGGCAAGTCGCATTCCTCGCGCGCCACGGGCGGGGACACCGCTACTCACCGTCGGAGCTCAATTATCGAGCGAACATTTACGGTTTCAAAGCGCTGGGCGCGGAGCGCATCATCTCACTGAGCGCTGTCGGGTCGCTCAAAGAAGAACATCGGCCGCTCGAGTTCGTCATTCCGGATCAGTTCTTCGACCGCACGCGCGGGCGGGCGTCGAGCTTCTTCGGCGAGGGCCTCGTGGCGCACGTCGGTTTTGCCGATCCGGTGTGCCCCGAGCTGGGCAGCATCGTGCAGCGTGCCTGCCACGAAGCGGGCGTGGTGTCGAAACGCGGCGGGACGTACCTGTGCATGGAGGGGCCGGCGTTCTCGACGAAGGCGGAATCCAACGTATACCGCTCGTGGGGCATGGACGTGATCGGGATGACGAACCTGCAGGAAGCGAAGCTCGCGCGAGAAGCCGAGATCTGCTACGTCACGGTAGCGATGGTCACGGACTACGACTGCTGGCATCCGGACCACGACGCTGTGACCGTCTCCGAGATCATCCACAATCTGACAAAGAACGCGGAGAACGCGTGCAAGGTGGTACGCGCGGCCGTCACGTTAATGCCGGCGGAGCGCAGGTGTAAGTGCGGATCGGCGCTGAAGCACGCGTTGATCACGGACCCGAAAAGCGTTCCGGCGGAGACGCGCAGGAAACTGGAGCTGCTGGTTGGCAAGTACCTCGGCCAGTGAGCTGCTCGGCCATATTCTGGCCGACGGCACGTGGCCGCCCGAACTGCTCGATCGTGTAATTGCTCGCGCCGCGGCCGACCCGCAGGCCAGCCGCGAGTTCTTCACCGTGGTGATCGAGCGGCTCGGCGATCTCTTCGAACCCGGATTGTGCGATGCCTACGCGCGGCTGTTCAGCCGCGCCATCGAGTATGTCGATCCCGAACTGCGCGCCGCCGATTTGACAACGCGGTACGACCGCGTCCGCCGCGCTCGCCCGTGCCGAGCCGATCCCGGTAACGTCTTTGTCCTGTCGCGCATTACGCTCGGCGCGGATGTGGTCGTAACCAGCACGATTCTGGATGCCGTGATGCGGCGGTGGCCGCGAGCGAAAGTCTGGTTTGTTGGCCCGCGCAAGAACTGGGCGTTGTTCGCGGGCAACCCGCGGGTCGAGCGGCTCGCGTTTGATTATCCCCGGGGCGGCACTTTGAGCGAGCGCATCGCCGTCTGGCGCGAGCTGCGAAATCTCTTCGAGCCCTCCGCAGGCATCGTGATCGATCCCGACTCGCGGCTGACGCAGCTCGGTCTGCTGCCGATCTGTCGCGAGGATCGGTATTTCCTCTTTGAGTCGCGTGCTTACGGCGGAGCGGGAGACGCGCCGCTCGCCGAGCTGACACGCCAGTGGTGTGGTGAAGTGTTCGGGATCGACAATGCGAGCCGGTGGGTGGCGCCACTCGGGCCGCGGGGAGACTGCGACATCACGATCAGCTTCGGGGTGGGCGAGAACGAAGAAAAGCGGGTCGGAGACGAGTTCGAGCGCGAGTTGCTGGTCCGCCTCGCGACGCGACGGATCACGTTGGATGCAGGCGCGACAGGGACGGAAGCCGCGCGAGCGAAGCGTGCGGCCGAAGGCCTCGAGCACGTGACGGTATATCAGGGCGAGTACGCGCCGTTTGCCGCCATGATCACTGGCAGCCGCCTTTACGTCGGCTACGATTCCGCCGGACAACACGTGGCGGCGGCGGCGGGCACGCCGCTGGTGAGCATCTTCACCGGATACGCGTCGGAGCGGATGCTCGAGCGCTGGAAACCAACAGGTGCGGGATTCATTCATGTCGTGGATGTTGCGGCTGCAGACGCGCGTGCGTCTGCGCTCAGTCGCGTTCTGTCGGCTTTACAGGGATCGGCGGCTGTGATGTGATTCAGGCATGCGCGCCTGGTCCGCGGTTCTGCTGTTCGCCGGCATCGCGTGGGCGCAACCCGCATTCGAGAACCTGGCTCCGAACCGGGACGGTTCGTTGCTGTGGTTCTCATCCTCGCTGCGGCTCAAAGGCAGCGACCAGTTCGCGCATCCGAAGATTTTCGTCTGGGACGAAAGCGAAGGCGTGCGCTTGTGCGCGCAGGAGCCGGCGACGATCACGCGCGCCGGTCCTTACCTGAGCTCCGCCACCGCGTACCGGCTGATCGCCGCTTCGGTCAGTTCCGATGGACTTACGATCGCCATTGTTGGCCAGTCGGATTGCAGCTGGGGAACGCCGTGCGCCATTTCGATCGAGCAGTATCGATCGGAGATCCGGCGCCCGGCCGGCGAGCCACTCCGCGTGCCCGGCTTTGCTTCGCTCGCACCCAGTGGCCGATTCGCAGTCCTCACCTCGTCGACTCAGCCGGTACTGGAGCCCGCTCCGGCGCGAGTGCTCGACGTGACAACGGGTCAGGAGTTCACGTATCCGGTAGCTGGCCGCGCCTTCCGGCGCCACCGCATAACCAACGACGGTTCTTTTCTTCGACAGGGGCGGCTGCAACGAGCGACCGGTGATCCGCAACCAGTGACGAGTGACGCGCGGATTTTCGCGCAGGCGATCAACGATGCCGGCAACCGCGCCTTCGCGACCACAACCGCCCAGCCGCCTGACAGGACCACACGGCTGCTCGCTGTGGATATCCCGACTGGCCGCACGACCGAGCTTGCAGCCGCGCAGGGCCCGATCGAATTCGATATCTCCGATGACGGCACGCTCATCGCCTACGCGGACGTGGGTGATCTTTGGACCGTGCGCCACGACGGCGGGGGCCGGCAGCGGGTCGCGGTCCTTCGCGATTCGATCCATCAGATTGCCGTTTCAGGCAGCGGGAACGCGGTATTTGTCAATACGCAGGCGCGGCTGCTGCGCGTCGACGTGCGGACGCTGGATACGGTCGAGATCGCCCCGCCCACGCTGGTCATGCGTCCGACGTGGCCGTTTGCCGGCCCGGCGGTGGTCGTCCCCGGGGGACGCTATGAGCTGCAGGCGGAGGAACTGCCCGGTATCCGTGAAGTTCGCCTGCTCGGACGGACTCAACACGTGCTCTCGAGCAGTGCGACCACGATGGTGTTTCAGGCGCCGTACGATATGCCGGATAATGCCAGCGGCTGGATCGATCTTGTCATTGACGACGAGACGAACAGTCCCTTCGAGTCGAGCATGCTCTGGCCGGAGGCTGTCGTGGTAAGAGACTTCGCGCCTGACTGGTATCGGAGCGCGGGAATCATCACAGCGCTGCATGAGGATTTCAGCGCACCCGTGACCCGGGACAATCCCGCACGGCCGGGTGAGATCGTTCATGTGTACGGAACCGGATTCGGCCGTGTTTCGCCGGCGCCCGAGCTCGGCGTACCCGCGGCCGCCGAACCGCTGTCGCGGGTGATCGCGGCGATGGATTGCAGAATCGAGAAGTATCCATCACCGCACGAGCCGGTGGAGGTTCTGTTCGCCGGTCTTGCGCCGGGGTACATCGGGCTTTTTCAGTTCGATCTGCGCCTGCCCGCGACCGCTTCGACCGGCGATGCCATGCTGAGCTGTGGAAGAGCGGACGATCCGGCGTTTGTTGCGCGCGGTAGTGGCCTGTTGCCCATTGGCCCGTCCGGTCAGTAGCGAGTGAGCGGATCCGCGGCGCCGCGGCGGCTTTCCAGCGCGGCGCCGCGCGGACAGGCCGATTGCCAATCCGCGGCAGGTTGAACCTGCCCGCCACCATTGTCAAGCTGTTTTACGTGCTTCGCCCGTCGCGCTGATACTTCTCGAGCAGAGCAGTGAGGCGGGTCACGGTGTCGGGCTCGCGCGCGTAGACGTCGGACAGTTCGCCGGGATCCGCCGCAACGTCGTACAACTGGCCCGCGGGCCCGCCCGGTTTCACCTCCTCTCGGACGGGTTTCGACGATCCGCCTGAACCGCGGCCCAGCACCAGCTTCCAGCGGCCCTGTCGAATCGCAAACAAGCCGTCGTTCGAGTGGTGAACCACGGCGTCGCGGACGGGTCGGCGCGCCCCTGTCCCCGCCAGCGCCGGCAGCAGGCTGAAGCTGTCTTCTCCCGCATTTGCGCCCATGGGTGTGTTCGTGATGTCAGCCGCTGTCGCAAGCAGGTCCGTCAGGCATCCGAGTTGGTCGGATACGCTGCCGGCGCGCACCCTGCCGGGCCATCGTGCGATGAACGGGATCCGGTGGCCGCCTTCGTAGATATCGCGTTTCTGCCCGCGCCATGCCGCGTTTGCGCGATGCAGAAAGCGCTCCTTGTCCTGCGGCGTCCAGTCGGCCCCGTTGTCGCTCGTGAAGATCAGCAGAGTCTTGTCCGCCAGGCCGTGCTTGTCCAATGCGAGCATGATGGAACCGAGCACGTCGTCAGTCTCGGCGACAAAGTCGCCGTAATCGCCTGCCCTGGATCGGCCTCGGAATCTGCGCGACGGCAGCCACGGGGTGTGGGGCGAGGTTAACGCCAGGTACAGGAAAAATGGCTGCTCGGGCCGGCTGGCCCGCTCCAGTATATAGCGGCTCGCCCGCTCGCGCAGTATCGGCAGCACCTCTTCGATACGCAGGCTCGGAGCAATGGGTCCCGGCCGCCAGAACACGCCGCGCGGGCTGTTCCGCCCCGGCGTGTGTGCGGTCGGCTGCTCCAGCACACGATCGTTCTCGAAGTACAGGTACGGCTCCATGTCGAGCGAGGCGGGGATGCCGAAGTAGTGATCGAAGCCGTGGTCGACCGGGCTCGGCCGGAGCTGCCGCGTGTAGTCGACGCGCTCACCACTGCCCAGGCCAAGGTGCCACTTGCCCATGCCCGCCGTGTGATAGCCACGCGATTTCAGCAGCGACGGGACTGTCATGCGACCCGGCTCGATGAGATTCGTGTCGTAGCCCCACAGGACACCCTGCCTGAGCCGGGTGCGCCAGCAGTAGCGGCCGGTCATTATGCCATAGCGCGTTGGCGTGCAGACGGACGAGGGCGAGTGCATGTCGGTAAACCGCATGCCCTGCTTTGCGAGGAGGTCGGCACTCGGCGTGGGGATCGCCGACTCGGCGTTGTAACAGCGGAGATCGCCCCATCCGAGGTCGTCCGCAAGCACATACACGATGTTCGGCAACGCCGGAGGCTGCGCGGGCGAAGCGTCTGTGAGCGTCGCGCCGGCCGAGATCAGAAAATCGCGTCGCCTCATGTGAGCACAGTATACGCAGGGTCGCGGCCGGTTCTGTAACAGTTGTCCGCGATGAGCGTCGAACCAGACCGGAGGACAAAATGAGACATCTACTTCCAGC
>DASSSG010000395.1:0-5071 GCA_035708545.1 Bryobacteraceae bacterium
AGAGAAAGCGGTTCGCGTGGAGCACGGTGTGAATGGCGAGCCCCTGCTCGACACCTGCGGAACCGGCGGCGACAACTGCTCGACGTTCAATATCTCGACCGTTGCGGCGTTCGTGATCGCGGGCGCCGGCGTTCGTGTCGCCAAGCATGGGAATCGCTCCATTTCCAGCCAGTGCGGAAGCGCCGACATTCTCGAAGCGCTTGGCGTGAAAATCACGCTGACGCCTCAAGCCGTAAGCGAGAGCATTCGCCGCGTCGGCATCGGGTTTCTCTTCGCGCCGGCGCTGCATCCGGCGATGAAACATGCGCAGCCAGCCCGGCTGGAGCTGAAAATGCGGACTGCGTTCAACCTGCTGGGACCGCTGACCAATCCCGCAAATGCCACGGTGCAGGTTGTGGGAGCGCCTTCACTCCGGGCGGCTGAACTGCTGGCGCACGCACTCGCGTCGCTGGGGCTGCGTCGCGGGTTCGTGGTTCATGGCCTCGACGGGCTGGATGAAGTCTCGACCACCGGCGAAACCGTGGTGCTCGAGATTCAGCGCGGCGCCATCGCGCACCGCTCGGTGAATCCCTCGGACTTTGGCGTCCAGACCGCGTCTCTCGAGGACCTGCGGGGCGCAGATCGCGACGAGAACGCCCGCATCGCAAAGAGTGTGCTCGGTAGCGAGCTCGGCGCTCGGCGGGATGTCGTGCTCGTTAACTCCGCGGTCGGCCTGGTTGCCGCCGGAAAGGCGTCTGACTTCGCCCACGGCATGCGGCTGGCTGCAAATTCGATCGATTCGGGCGCAGCACGGCGGAAGCTGGACGAACTGGTGACGTTTACACGCTCGATGTAAAGAGCGGATCAACTCCGCCGCAGGCGTTATGCTCGCGCGCGTCAGCTACCTCGCGGGAGCGCTGCCAGCGTCGAAACGCTGACTGCAGCGTCCATGCGGCCGTTTCCGCGGTCCAGGGTTTGGACAGCAGGTCGAAACCGCCGCTGCTCAGAACGTCGGCCCAGAGACGCCAGTCGGACGAATCCGAAACCACGATGATGCTCGGCGGCGTGCGAAGACGGCGGGCTTCATGTGTGATCGTTCGCCAGTCGCCGTCCGCCAGCACGGGGTCCGTCACGAGGACGGGGATATCTTCGGCGAGCAGAAGCGGAATCGCCTGGCGGCACGTGGCCGCCGGCAAAACGTCGCAATGCATGTCGTGCAGCAACGTGGTGAGCTTGCTCGCCCCCTCGTCGCCCGTGCTGGCGAGCAGCACGCGAAACTGTGAAGCGGGGGTGGTCGCAAAACTGCCCATCGGACGCTCACTTCGGACGCAGGCGGCGTCTTGTGTGATCCTCACATTAGCAGGAAATAGAACGCCGGAAAAGAGGGTACTTGCCCTACTCACATCGGCCGCCGAAACAGCGCAGGAGGGCGGGCATCTACCTGATGAAATGAAACGCGACCCCGTGTGCCATATGGATGTCGAGCCGACCCGTGCCGCCGGTACAAGTAAATACAAGGGCGATACTTATTACTTCTGCTCGACGCAATGCAAGCAGCGCTTCGACGCTGATCCGGAAAGCTTCGTATCACGCTCCGAGAGCAGCCAGAGCTGATCTGTCACCGCAGAGTAACGGACCTGGCCGCAGTGCTCGATAAGATGGATTCAGGCTGTCAATGAACGCCGCCACGGTCGCGGGCGAAAAGCGCTCTGCCAGGAAAACTCTATTCTTCATCGCCACTTACGCGATCTCGTTCGGTTGTCTGTTCTGGGTTCTCGCGCACACCGACTACGAGCAGATGGCGCACGACATCGCGCGCATGCACTGGGGTTGGGTGAGCTTCGCGATGACCACGGATGTCCTCGTCTATTTTTTTCATGGCTGGCGCTGGAGCCTGTTGCTGAGCCCGCTCGCTCCGGTGCCATTCTGGCGGTCAGTCCGGGCCATTTATGTAGGCCTCTTTGCAAACGAAATTCTGCCCTTTCGGGCCGGCGAAGTGATCCGTTGCTATCTGCAGGCACGCTGGAACGTACTGCCGTTCAGCGTTACCCTGTCATCGGCGCTGATCGAGCGGATCTTCGACGGCGTTTGGCTGGTCATTTGCCTTGCTGTCGCGCTGCGGATCGCCAGGGTGCCGAACGCGTACGTCAATGTCGGAACGACACTTGCGGTAGCCGTTCTCGCCGGCAGCGTTCTCGTGGGCGCCGCGATGTTCTGGAAGGAGAGCACCTATGCGGCGCTGTCCCGCAATCGCTATCTGCGGCATCTCGCCGTGCTGCTGGAAGATCTGCACATTATCGGGCACTCGCGGTTCCTGTATTTCTCCGCGATCGCAAGCGCCCCCTATCTTCTGCTGCAGGTGCTGCCAATCTGGGCCATGGGCAAGGCCTATGGCGGTGTGGAGCTCTCGCTCGGAGAGGCCTTCGTGATCATGGTGATCGTCCGCATCGCCGCGATTGTGCCGCAGGCGCCCGGCAATCTGGGTTTGTTCAATGCGGCGGCGATCGCGGGGCTCGGTGTTTTCGGTATAGACAAAGTCACCGCCTCGAATTTTTCGCTGGTATTGTGGGCGGTGATTACGCTGCCGCTGCTCGTGGTCGGGTCGATAGCGGTCGCGATTACCGGCGCGAGGATCGGCGAGTTGCACTATGAGGCGCGCGCGAGCATGAAACGGCCGGCGGGGTCGCAGCGGGGCGCCTGAGTTCAGCTGAACATACGTTTCAGGATCGCGTAATACTGCAGCAGCACGCGCGGCAGGATGAGCAGCATCGGCAGCGCCGGCATGATCCGCTTCTCCTCGATCGCGACGATGACCAGCAGCACGAGCAGCGGTGAGAGTACCCGTCCAGACGCGTAAGCATCTGCCCAAATGTCGTACTTGCCGAGCAGCGAGCTGAAGGCCGCGAACACAACGGCGGCGACGCCCGCCAGCGTCCAGCGTCGCTTCCACAGGATCCAGAGCACCGCGGCGAATGCCGCCCAGATACCCACGAGCGCCAGTTGCTCGGTGAGATTCGCCATGCGCATCCACAGACCCGTCCTCGGGATAACGGGCGGATCGAGTGTGCGTTGAATTAAACCGGCGAACGGATACGGCCCGAGCCAGCCGGTCTGATCGGGCGCGGTGCGCGACTGCACATATGTCCACCAGCCGAGTGCGGGCACGGCGCAGGCGGCGCCCTGAACCGCCTGACGCCAGCGGCGCTGCGAACCAGTCCAAACGCACCACCCGGCGATCAGCAGCAACCCGGTCTCCCGCACCAGAGGCGCGGCGGCAAGGACGGCGTACACTGCGCGCGACTCTCTCGGGCCGCCGTGCAGGACGAAAGCGATGCAGAGAGCCGCAAGCGGCAGATCCACGGTCATTCTGTCGAGTGATATGAGCACCGCAGGAATGAGAAGAAAGCCGAGCCCGAGCCACGCCCGCTCGCCAAGTAACCCCAGCCAGTAGGCGCCGAGGCCTGCGAATGCGAGCATGACGGCGACGTACATGAGGTCGATGGCATCGTCATTGCCTGACGCGAGCGTATACGCGAGTCCCGGAACCAGGATTCGCCGCCAGCGCAGCCGCGGGTTGTCTACGTACTCAGCCAGCCCCCGCGTGAGCAGTGGATCGTGCGCCACGTAGTGATAGAACTGCGCGTCATAGCCGCGATCACCTGCAATTCTGCGTATATGTTCGCCCGCAAGCTGCGGGGGCGTGCTGATTGTTTCGCCGGTATAGTACAGGCCTGTCACATTCCCGTCGTACTCGTACGCGACGCGCAACCACAGGCATATCGCACTTACCGCCAGCGCTGCCAGGGCGCAGGCAACCGCGTTCAGCCGGAGGCGGGTTTCACCCGGCCTCGGTGTGACCGTTCTCATACCGAAGACCTGCACATCCGCAGGATAATCAGAACTACCTGCATCCCGGCGAGCATGGCAACTATAAAGGCCAGGCTGATTATGACAAATCCTGGCGCGAGCGCCACCAGGTCGAGGTTCCTGAGGAGCCCTGACACGTCCTCCGCATAGAGACGCATTACCGATAGTAGTGATGTTCTGACGCAATACCCGCCGTACAGCGGGATGAGCTTGACTATGTAAGTGGCCGCGATCAGGTACCCGAAGATTGCCACCATTGCACCCGCGAGTATTCGACCGATGTTCCGAGTACGGGAACAACCGAGAAACGCCAGACCCGTCAGTGGAGTTACGAGCGTCTGTGAGTACCAGGGACTGGGCTCCCCGGCAGCTCCGCCGGTGTATACAAAACTTACTATTGTGATATAGGAAAGCGCTGCCGCGAATGCCAGGCAATGCGATACCGCGATCCATTCAGCCGCCTCATGGTTTCGGGCTGAAGCCCAGGCAATTAACGCAAACAGCCAAATCGCAATGGTGGTGTTCAGCGTAAACTTCGAGAACGACACAAAGCTGTTATTGCCCGTCCACAACGCCGAACGCGACGTTCTTGCCGCGACAGAAGTCCAGTTCAGCAGCGGCGCAGCGCGCAGAACCGCGACCGGATCGACACCCGACCGCGCCTCCTGCATGCCCGTGATCACTCCATAGCGGACGAGATTTCGCGTATACCACGGCCCTGCGGTTAACAGGATTACGATCAGCATGACACCTGCATGAGACCATCTCTTCCTGATCAGGGATGGCGCAATGACCACCGGAAGCAAGGCCAGAAAGTAGGCCTTCGTCAGCAGTCCGAGCGAGACGATACCTGCGCTTCCTGCCGCACGCCCGAACGTCGGAGCATGCCAGTAGCGGATGAGGACAGACAGGGACCAGACGGTCAGGGGGAGTGCCAGCCAATCATTCGCCACATGCGCTGTGGCGGCCCAGGCCATCTGGCACGAGAGTATACAGAACTGTGCCGCCGCAATATAATCGGAAGGTAGTTGCAGATCCGCAAACAATCGCGACACGCCCGAGTATAAAAGCAGCGTTGCCGTCAGAGCGGCGATAATCCTCAGGATCAGAACCCGAACCGGAAGAGCGGCGCGCGCGAGCCCCCGCTCGGGTATCGCAAGCAGCGCGTACGCGAGCGGAGCATGGTGAGCTTCATAGTTGAGGTAATCGGACTTACTCCACCGTT
>DASSSG010000396.1:0-3660 GCA_035708545.1 Bryobacteraceae bacterium
CTCCCGGGCTGCACCAGATGATTCTCGATGCCGACCTGCAGAGCCGGGAGAACTTCGGCGGCCATGGCTCGGCAATGGCCCAGTGCTATAACCACGTGATCATGCCGCTCGCGAACTCTCGCGACAAGCGGACGCAGGTCATCTGGGGCATCGAGGATTTCCGGTCTCGCTTCGACCGCGATCCGGAAGGCATGTGGCTTCCCGAAACCGCCGTGGACCTCGAGAGCCTTGACCTCATGGCGGAGCACGGAATCAAATTCACGGTTCTCGCTCCTGCGCAGGCCCGCCTCGTCCGCCGCCTCGGCTCGGGCTCCGAGTGGCTCGACGTCTCCGGGGCTCGCGTCGATCCGACGCGTGCGTATCTGGTGCACACCCCCGGCGGACGCTCCATAGCAGTTTTCTTCTATGACGGACCGATATCGCGTGCCGTCGCGTTCGAGGGCCTGCTCAATAATGGCGAGTTCTTCGCGTCCCGCCTCGTCAGCGGCTTCAACGACACCCGCGGCTGGAACCAGCTTGCACACATCGCCACTGACGGTGAAAGCTACGGGCATCATCATCGCCATGGCGAGATGGCGCTCGCTTACGCTCTGCACCATATCGAGTCCCGCGGGCTCGCCAGAATCACGAACTATGCGCAGTTTCTGGCGCTCAACCCGCCGACCCACGAGGCGGAGATCTTCGAGGACACTTCGTGGAGCTGCGCGCATGGCGTCGGCCGCTGGACGGATGATTGCGGCTGTAACTCCGGCGGTCACGGCGGGTGGAACCAGGCATGGCGAAGGCCGCTGCGCGCTGCTCTCGACTGGCTCCGCGACGAGATTGCCGAGCCTTATGAGCAGGTAATGGGCGCTTTGCTTCGCGATCCCTGGGCCGCGCGCGATGATTACATCCACGTCGTGCTCAATCGCTCGGAAGCCATCCGGAGCGCCTTCCTCGATCGGCACCAGCGCCGCCGCCTCTCGCGCGCGGATCAGGTGAAAACGTGGCGGCTGCTCGAGATGCAGCGTCACGCCATGCTGATGTACACCAGCTGCGGCTGGTTCTTCGACGAACTCTCGGGCATTGAAACCGTGCAGGTCATCATGTACGCCGGTCGCGTCGTTCAGCTCGCCGAGCGCCTGCTCGGCCGCAAAGTGGAAGCGCCTTTCATCGAGCTGCTCAGCCGGGCGAAGAGCAACCTGCCCGAACATGCCGAGGGCGGCCGCATCTACGAGAAAATGGTCCGGCCTGCCGTCGTCAACCTCGAGAAGGTCGGCGCTCATTACGCGATCACGTCTCTGTTCGAACGCTATGAGGACCGCACGCGCATCTACGCCTACAGCGTCGAGCAGGAGGACTACAAGATCAGCGAATCCGGCCGGCTGCGCATGCTGATCGGCCGCGCGCGCTTCACGAGTGAAATCACACAGGACAGCGACACCCTGAGCTTCGGCGTGCTGCATTTCGGCGATCACAACATCAACGCCGGGGTGCGGCCGTTCCAGGGACCGCAGGCTTATCATAAGCTCCGCGAGGAGGCTGCAGACGCGTTCACGCGCGCCGATCTCGCCGAGGTCATTCGCGTCCTCGACCGCGACTTCGGCATGAACACTTACTCGCTGAAGTCCCTGTTCCGCGACGAGCAGCGCCGCATCCTGACGCAGATCCTCGACTCGACAATTCACGAAGCCGAGGCCTTGTATCGCCAGCTTTACGAGAATCATGCGCCGCTGATGCGTTTCCTCAGCACGCTCGGCACGCCGATGCCCAAAGCGTTTCGCACCACGGCCGAGTACGCGATCAACAGCCATCTCCGCCGGGAACTGGCACAGGACCCTCTCGACCTTTCTCGTATCCGCCGCTACCTCGACGAAGCCCGCATGGCCAGGGTCGATCTCGAGGCGACGACTCTCGAGTTCGTATATCGCAAGACGCTCGAGAGTCTGGCGCTCCGGATCAAGGAGGATCCGCTCAACGCCGACGCGTTGCAGGCGCTCGAGCAGGCCGCCGGGCTGCTCCCGTGGCTGCCATTCGGCGTATCCCTGTGGGAGGTGCAGAACGTGTGCTGGGACCTGCTGCGCGAACATTATCCGGCGCAGTCGCAGAGGGCCCGCTCCGGCGATGAGAATGCGCTCAACTGGGTCGGTGCTTTTGCAGCTCTCGCCGTTCACGTATCCGTGAAGCTGCACTGAAGCGGGCAGTCGAATGCGCATTCCTGTAGCGACCTGGCGCGTTCAGTTTACGAAGGATTTCCGTTTCGAAGATGCCCGCCGCCTCGTCCCGTACCTCCACCGCCTCGGCGTGTCGCATATATATGCGTCGCCGATCTTCGCTGCTCGCCCCGGCAGCACCCACGGCTACGACGTTACCGACCCCACACGCATCAACGATCTGCTTGGCGGCCGAGAGGCTTTCGCCGCACTCGCGGACGAGCTCAAAGCGCACGATATGGGCATCGTCCTTGATATCGTGCCAAACCACATGGCCGCGCATGCCGACAATCCCTGGTGGATGGACGTGCTCGAGAACGGCCCCGCCTCTCGATATGCAAACTTCTTCGGGATCAACTGGAATATCGTGGCCGAAGAGCGCGGCGCGCGTATCATAATCCCCACTCTCGGCTCTCCCTACGGCGAGGTACTCGACCGCGGCGAGCTTCAGCTCGCCCTCGAGGAACGAGGGTTTCGAATCAGGTATCACGAGAACAGGTTTCCCGTCGGGGTCGCGACATGGGCACAGGTACTGTCGCTCCGGCCCGAGCATCGGCCGCAGAATAACGAATTTCTGCTCCTCATCGAAACCGTCGAGCGCATGCCTCCACATACGGCCCCTTATTGGGAGGCCATTGAAAGCGGGCAATTCGAGCTCAGCGGTTTCAGGAATGATCTGTGGCGCCTTTACAACGCGGACGGCCGCGTGCGTGACTTCGTCGATGCCAACGTGCGTGCGGTCAACGGGGACCGCTGGCGGCTTCACCAGCTGCTCGAAGCGCAGCCGTATCGTCTCGCCTGGTGGCGTATGGCTTCCGAGAAAATCAACTACCGCCGCTTCTTCGACGTGCATGAGCTTGCCGGTATTCGGGTCGATGATCTGTCGGTCTTCAACACCACACATTCGCTCGTGTTCGAGTTGCTGGACGGCGGTCAGGCAGATGGGCTGCGGATCGACCACATCGACGGCCTGTTCGACCCCGGTCTGTACCTCGGGCGTCTGCCGCACGGTTCGGCTTATGTGGTGGTCGAGAAAATCCTCTCCGACCGTGAGCCGCTGCCGGACTGGCCAGTCCACGGGACGTCTGGTTACGATTTCCTGGGCGCTGTCAATGCGGTGCTGACCGATCGTCATGGTTTCGATCGGCTCCGCGACGCGTGGGCGCGTCACACCGGCATCACCGGCAGCCGCGAGGACCTTGAATACGGACGCAAAAAGAAAGTCATTGACGAACTCTTCGCGGGAGAGTTTCGGGATCTCGGCGCTGCGCTCGCCGGCCTTGCCGAAGCCGACCTGTATGCCCGCGATCTCAGCCCGCGCGATCTCAGCCAGGCGCTCATCGAGATCACCGCCTGCCTCGTGGTCTACCGCACGTACACCTCCGGCGATTCCGTGAGCGAACGCGACCGCGCGTACCTGTTGCGCGCCGTTGACGAATCACGCCGGCGGGAGCCGTCCATTTCCGCC
>DASSSG010000397.1:0-2877 GCA_035708545.1 Bryobacteraceae bacterium
CCCGGCAGCCGTATGTTCCGCGTGAACTTCCTCCGCTACCACAGCCGTACCGCGGAATGGAGCCGATGGGCCGACGTGACGCCCCAGTACAAGATCGAAGAGATGGGACGCCTCACCGACCTCGATCTGCCGCCGCTCGCGAAAAAACAGCCCTGGAGTTTCATGCCTTACGCGCTGGTCGGCCGGAATATCCCGGACAAGCGTGGAGAGCTTCACGAAACTCTCGCGAGCACTGGTGTCGACATCAGGTATGAGCCCAGGCCGCATGCGACCGCAGTGTTTTCGCTGAACCCGGACTTCAGTCAGATCGAGAGCCAGTTCACGAACATCGATTTCGCCTATACCGAGAAGCCGCTCTTCGATCCCCGGCCGTTCTTCCAGGAGGGGTCGCATTATTTCGGCATGGATCAGGCGTACTTCTATTCGAACCGCGTCCCGAATTTCGATTTCGGCGGAAAGTTCTTCTCGCAGCTGGGTCCGTATCAGGTGGGGATACTCGCTACGCGCGCGCCGGACGAGCGATCGGACTATGTGGTGCGAGCGATGCGCGAGCTGGACCGCACGAACTCTGCGGGCGTGATGATCGTCGGCACGGAACGCAAGGACCTCAGCAACCAGCTGGTCGCCGGCAATATCGCCGGGCGCCAGCCGTCCGGCCTCAACTATGCGCTTGACGCGGCAGCCACCAACACCTCGCAAGCAGGCGGTGACGGCACGCGTGTCCGGGGGGCTGCGGGCTGGCGTTGGGACCACTGGTCGCTTGGCACGTCAGCGGACCGCGTCAGCACGGATTTCGTGCCGGCGAACGGCCTTTTATCAGCCGACCTGCCGGGTACTCACGGTGTGCACGGTGGCATCAGCTATTTCCGCGACGTTGCCGAAGGCCCGTTGCGCAGCGTGAGTGGCAGCGTGGCCTGGACCGGCCGGGACACCGAAGATGGGCAGTCACAGCTTCGGAACTGGTTCGGCGGCGGCAGCATGGAATTTCGCGAGCAGCAGATCCGCACGGGGCTTTACGCGACCACCGGCCGCTACCGCCCAGTCACCAGCGTGCGCGGGGTCTTCTCCGACACGGTGAATCACGATCGCTACTGGACCGCCGCGATCGACTTCAATACCCGGAGCAACTGGCTGGGCTACGGCGCCGCCTATTCATCGGGCTTTCTGGGCGGCGGGGATTACAAATACGTGGCCCCGTACGTCTGGGTGAGGCCGACGGACCGCACCTGGTTGAACGTCAATACCGAGCGCCTCATGAGCTTCGGCGAGTTCGATCAAACGATCGTTGCCGCACGCTGGGACGTGACCGACCAGGCCTCGCTGGCCGCGCGTTACGTGCTGTCCGATGGTCAGCAGTTCTTTCGTCTCGCGTTCGCTCGGCAGGCGCGCAAAGGCCTCGATATCTTTTCCGTCTACGAAGCCGGGGCGCTCTCGAAGCCGAGCCTCTCGGCCAAGTTCGTGATGAGCTTTCCCTGAGCTCGCGAGGCTGGGTTACGAGCGTGCCAGGCGACGATGATCGACCATCAGGCAGCGGTCCTGCACGATTTTCACGCCGGCGCGCGCGAGCTTCTCGGCGACCGCGTCATTGCGGATTCCGAGCTGCATCCACACCGATTTCGGCTTCTTGGCGAGGATGTCGTCGACGTGCTGCGGCACGTCTTCCGAGCGCCTGAACACGTTCACCATATCGACGCTGCCCGGGATGTCGGCAACTTTGCGGTATACAGGACGGCCCAGGATCTGTGTCACGTCCAGGTAATAGACGGGCACGGGGATCACATCGAAGCCTGACGACTGGAGATAGCTCGCGACGTAAAAAGCGGGCTGACCCGACTGTGCTTCAGTCTTGATGCCGAGCACGGCGATCGTCTTAGTATCCGCGAGCAGCGCCTTGAGGCGTGCTTCGTCCGTGATGAGGTTGTCTCTCCAGTCCATCGTCTGAGTTCCCAATTCAGTCGAACCGCAGCATCCCGCTGCCGGGCTGCTGGAAGATGACGACGCCGCCGAGCGCTTCGGGCAGCGTAACCAGCACGTGGTCACGAGCAAAGTCCGCGCCGCTGTTTCCGGAACGCCGCATGTATTCGCGCGTTGCGGCGACGTCGCGTGTCTCGAGGGCATAGCCGGCGACCCAGGGAAGCGCCGGCGGCGTAAGCCCGAGCGTGCGCTTCAACGCGACGGGTTCCACAAAAGAGAGGCTTCCACGCGCGGTCGCGATGTGGTGTGCGCCGCCCTCGGATGTGTACGGCCGCCCGGAGAACCGGCTGTAACGCCATGCGGCCTCGTCAGCCTCCTCAACGCACAGCAGCACCGCCGCGAGGCCGCGTGCGCCGTTGGCATGTGTGATCCAGCGCTCCTGCCAGACGAGCTCGGGGGTGTGGTGCCGGCAAAACTGGATACGGCCTTCCGGCATGGTGCCGGGAGGTACGCGCACGACCGTAAAGCGCGCGGTGTTTTCGCCGGTTTCCGTGGAGATCGGGCGCTGCAGAGCCACGGGCGTCATCGGCTGGAACCCTTCGTGGGCCAGGCGTGCGTGGTCGATCTCCGGCGCGGCCGTACCGAACGCAATCAGGTGCACACCGATGTAGCGCCGGATCGCGGTCCGCAACTGATCGGCCACCGGCGTGGCGCCGGTCGGCGTCAGGAACTCCAGATACCCGGCTTCGAACATGACGCAGCGGTTGCCCGTGCCCGCCGGAACGAGCGGCCCTTGCGGCTCGAGACGATGGGATTGCGCTGAGAACGGCGTGAGCGTGAAACCGAGCTGCTCGAGCGCCGCGCTTGCAGCATCGCTGTCCGGTACGAAGTGTGCGACGTGATCGAGGTTGATCGATCCGCGCTGCGGCGCCTGACTCGCCGCGACGGCATTAATATCCACGC
>DASSSG010000398.1:0-2827 GCA_035708545.1 Bryobacteraceae bacterium
ACACCTACCGCACTGTTACCCCTTATCTCGTGGTTCCCGACGCCGACGCGGAAATGAGATTTCTCGAAGCCGCCTTCGATGGCACGGTCTCGACCTGCGCCCGCAATCCCGACAATACCGTCGTGCACGCCGAGATCACGATCGGTGATTCGCTGGTGATGCTCGGCCAGGCCGGTGAACAGTGGAAGGCGCTGAAAGCCGCTCTGTATGTGTGGGTCGACAACGTCGACGACACGTACGCGAAGGCTCTGGCGGCCGGCGCCACCTCACAGAGCCCGCCGGAAGACAAGCCGTACGGCCACCGCAACGCCGGTGTCGTCGATACCAACGGCATCACGTGGTGGATCGGCTCGCCGGTGAAATAACCCGGCCGCTCCGTAACCGTGCCGCGGCCGCAACCGCCCCCACTGCCATCGCCTCTCATCATCGACGCGGTTCCCGCCGAACCGCACGGATATAATCAGAAGTGTCGGATCAGGCGCCTGACGTCTGCCGGCCCAGGAGGCGAATGAGTAAAGAAGACTGCATCGAAGTTACGGGTACCGTTGTTGAAAAATTCCCGAGCGGTTTGTTCAGCGTTCAGCTCGACCAGGACCGCACGGTTTTGGCCCACCTCGCAGGCAAGCTGCGGCGCAATCGTATCCGGGTGCTCGCAGGCGACCGCGTCACCATGGAACTTTCCCCTTACGATCTGACGAAGGGCCGCATCACCTACCGCCACAAATAGTCCACTCCGCGGCTCCCTTGCAGCGTCGCATTCTGTTCGTTTTCGGCACCCGGCCGGAAGCCATCAAGCTGTGTCCGATCATCCGCCACATGCGCCTGCATACTCCCGAGCTCGATCCCCGAGTCTGTGTCACCGCGCAGCACCGCGACCTCCTCGATCAGGTGCTTGAAGTGTTCAGCATTCGCCCTGACCACGATCTGAATGTGATGCTTCCGGGGCAGACGCTGTTCCAGTCCACCTCGCGTATCATTGCCGCGCTCGAACCGGTGCTCGAGGCCGAGCGGCCGGAGATGCTCTTCGTGCAGGGCGATACGACCACAACCTTGTGCGGCGCGCTGGCCGCGTTCTATAGCGGCGTCCCCGTAGGTCACGTGGAAGCCGGGCTGCGGACGTGGGATCTCAGGCAGCCGTTCCCCGAAGAGATGAACCGCGTGCTCACCGGGCGCCTCGCCGCGCTCCACTTCGCCGCGACCCCATGGGCGCGCGACAATCTTGTGCGCGAGGGTGTCGATCCGGCCGCGGTGTGCGTCACCGGCAACTCCGGTATCGATGCTGTTCTGTATATCCGCGACGCTCTCGAAACCGGCGCCGTCAGGCCGGCACAGCTCGTTGAAACCGACCCCGCCCGCCGGCTGATTCTGGTCACCGCCCACCGCCGCGAGAGTTTCGGCGAGGGCTTCGACGAAATCTGCCATGCGCTGCGCGAGATCGCCGAGCGGCCGGACGTGGAGATTGCCTATCCGGCTCATCCGAATCCGAACGTCCGCCGTGCCGTTGACCGGTGGCTCCGCGATCACCCTCGCGTGCGCATTCTCGAGCCTCTCAACTACGTTGAGTTCGTTGACCTGATGCGTCGCGCCGCGATTCTGGTGACCGACTCGGGCGGGATTCAGGAGGAAGGCCCGTCACTCGGCAAGCCAATCCTCGTTCTGCGCGAAAAGACGGAGCGTCCGGAGGCGGTGGAAGCGGGCACCGTGCTCCTGGTCGGAACCGACCGCGCGCGCATCGTCCGGGAGGTCTCGCGGCTGCTTGACGACCCGCGAGTGTACAAACGCATGACACGCGTTCACAACCCTTACGGCGACGGCCGCGCGAGCACCCGGATTTCAGACGCAACTCTCTCATTTCTAAAGAAATAAAAATTTCAGAAAAGCCGCGTTCCGAGCCTTTTTTGCGGGCTCGGCGGAACGGCTTCTTGCCGCCTCCGTTCAAAAATTCAAGTCGGAAGGGAGTGCCGTGCGAAAGACGTTTTCCAACCCGGAGAGCCCGTTGTTGAGCGGGCTGAAGAGGCGCGTCATTGGACAGGACAAAGCCGTGCGAACGATCGTGCCGTGGGTACAAATGCACCAATCGGGACTGTCTCCGGAAGGCAGACCCGCCGGCGTGTTTCTCATGCTTGGGCCGACCGGAACGGGGAAGACGCGCACCGCAGAAGCACTTGCCGAAGTCCTTCACGGAAGTTCACGGCACATGCTGAAAATCGATTGCGGGGAATTTCACCTCGAGCATGAGGTGGCGAAACTCATTGGCGCCCCTCCTGGCTACCTCGGCCACCGCGAAACGCACCCGGTGCTGACGCAGCCGCGGCTGACAGCGGTGACTTCGCGGCATTCGGACCTTTCGCTCGTGCTCTTCGATGAGATCGAAAAAGCCGCGCCATCGCTGACGCGGCTGCTGCTCGGCGTACTCGACAAGGGCGTGCTCCGGCTCGGCGACAACACGGCCGTGAACTTCGAGCGCAGCCTGATCTTCATGACGAGTAATCTCGGCGCCTCGGGCATGATGAAGACACTCGAGGCGGGCTTCGGCTTCCGGCCTGACGGTCCGGTTGATCCCGGTACGCGCGCGAAACAGCTCGAAAACATCGCGATGGCCGCCGTCCGCCGCCATTTCTCACCGGAGTTCGTGAATCGTCTGGACGCCACCATTACATATGAACCGCTTGACGGCGATGTGCTGGCGCGCATTCTCGATCTGCAGCTTGCGGAACTGCAGGCGCACATCGACAAACGCCTCGGAGACCGTGGGTTCCAGCTCTGCGTCGGTAAGGAAGGGCGGCGCTGGCTGCTCAGGCACGGCAGCAGCGTTCAATACGGAGCG
>DASSSG010000399.1:0-3670 GCA_035708545.1 Bryobacteraceae bacterium
AGCGTAAAGAAGACGGCAAAACCCAGCAGCAACCCGCGCCCTCGAAGCTGCCGGCGGGTTCTCAGCAGTGCCTGGCGTTCGACGGCAGCGCCGGCGGCGACCTGGCGGAGCTGAGGCAGGTTGAGGCGCTTCGCTTCGCGGACGCTCGCCGCCATGTCGGGTTCGTTTCGCAAAAACTCTTCGACGAGCGCGATAGTATCGGCGGTGGCCTCGCCGGAAAGATAGACAGGCAGCAAGTCGCGAATCACATCGCGAGTGATTGTCATTTCGTAACCTCCTTTCGCCCACAGAGTTCGGCGAGCCTCAGGCGAGCTCGGTGGGCACGGACGCGCACGGCAGCGGCAGTGAGTCCCACGATGCGCGCGATGTCGTCCCACGGGAGTTCTTCTTCCGCGCGCAGCAGCAGAATTGTGCGATCGGGCTCGGCCATCTCGCGCACGGCTGCGGCGACGCGCTCCCATTCCTCGCGCGTTTCGTCCCGAACCGGTTCCACGCCGCGGTCGTAATCGCCGAGCGGCGAACTGCGCCAGGCGCGCCGGCGCTCGTGCAGAAACAAATTGCGCGCGATCGTGAGCAGCCAGGCCTGCACCGTTTCCGTGCGGGGCGGCACCGGCGCCGCCCAGACGCGGAGAAACGTCTCGGCAGTAATATCTTCCGCGGCAGCCGTGTCGCCGGAGAGGCGCAGCGCGAAACGGAACACAACCGGCGAGTAGCGGTTGTACAGTTCGTGAAAACCGATCACGTCCTGTGCTCGCTCCATGCTTCTTATATCCGCGACGGGCGCGGGCGTTACAGCGGCCGAACTGACAAAACGAACCCATTCCCGAAAACGAACACCTGACGCACGTGCGTGTTAAATGACCCACTCGTCACGACCGGTGATCGAGTAGATGCGACAGCCGTTGTCCTCGGCCATGGAGAAGCGGACGCGGACTGAAATCTCGCGCTCCCGGCGATCGCTCCAGACCCAAAGAATCTTTTCCGAATGGTGGAGAGAAGAGGAGATCATCACGTACGCGAGGTTCTCATCCGGCGCCAACGGAGGCTTTCGGGAAAAGCTCGTAATCGCAAGTCATAAAAGAAGAAATAAACTTTCCTACTTTGGTGACTCAGGCCGCGGCGCTTCCACACCCCACCAGTGCCGATGAAAAAAGTGCGAGATCGGGCAGGCTGGAGGGAGCGCCGGCGCGTGAATCGAGGTCGGTGTGGCATTAGCGCTTAACAGCGCACTCGTGATCGTAAGAGGGCGCGCCACGGCGTGCGGCGGGAAGCGGCGGCAACCGACGGAAAATCACTTCAGCAGATATTCGCGAGAATGCTGCGGTGAGGGCGGCCGAAGCCGCCCGGCTTCGAAACGAGCACTGCAGCATGAACGAGTTTTACCGGAATCTTCATGGGGGCTACTCGGCTTTCGTGAGCTCTTCAGCGCGGATGAGAGCGCGACTGGTGTGGGCCACCCGCAACGTCTTCGGAATAGAAACAAAAAACCCGCCGAGCCTTCCGACCCGGCGGGTGTGTGAGCGAGACTTGCCTGCGGACGATTAGTAGTCCATGTCGGGACCGTGACCGCCCGGGCCGGCCGGCATGGCC
Organism: Bryobacteraceae bacterium; assembly: GCA_035708545.1. Lineage (GTDB taxonomy): Bacteria > Acidobacteriota > Terriglobia > Bryobacterales > Bryobacteraceae > DASSSG01. The sequence continues at coordinate 1,591 of DASSSG010000399.1, forward strand.
GGCTTCTTCTCGGGGATCTCGGCGACCAGGGCTTCGGTGGTCAGCATCAGAGCCGCGATCGACGATGCGTTCTGGAGCGCCGTGCGGGTCACCTTCGTCGGGTCGATTACGCCCGCCTTCACCAGGTCCTGGAACTCGCCGCTGGCGGCGTTGAAGCCGTAGTTAGTGTCCTGGCTGCCCCGGATCTGGCCGGTCACGACCGCGCCCTCGAAGCCGGCGTTGCCCGCGATCTGGCGAACCGGCTCCTCGCAGGCGCGGCGGATGATGTTCACGCCGATCTGCTCGTCACCTTCGGCCTTCACGCTGTCGAGCTGCGCCGCAGCGCGCAGCAGAGACACGCCGCCGCCCGGCACGATGCCTTCCTCGACGGCCGCGCGGGTGGCGTGCAGCGCGTCCTCGACCCGAGCCTTCTTCTCCTTCATCTCGGTCTCGGTCGCCGCGCCGACCTTGATCACCGCCACGCCGCCGGCCAGCTTGGCCAGCCGCTCCTGCAGCTTCTCGCGGTCGTAGTCCGACGTGGTCTCGTCGATCTGCGCGCGCAGCTGCTTGATCCGGCCTTCGATGTTCTTCTGCGAACCGGCGCCATCGACGATGGTCGTGTTGTCCTTGTCCACGGTCACGCGCTTGGCACGGCCGAGGTCCTCGAGACGCACGCCCTCGAGCTTGATGCCGGTCTCTTCCATGATGGCCTTGCCGCCGGTCAGAATACCGATATCTTCGAGCATGGCCTTACGGCGATCGCCGAAGCCGGGAGCCTTCACCGCGCAGGCGTTGAGCGTGCCGCGCAGCTTGTTGACCACCAGCGTGGCCAGCGCCTCGCCTTCGACTTCCTCGGCGATGATCAGCAGTGGCTTGCCGCTGCGCGCGATCTGCTCGAGCACGGGCAGCAGGTCCTTCATGTTGCTGATCTTCTTCTCGTGGATCAGAATGTAGGGCTCCTCGAGCACCACTTCCATCCGATCGGGATCGGTGATGAAGTAGGGGCTCAGGTAGCCGCGATCGAACTGCATACCGTCGACCGTCTGCAGCTCGGTCGTCATCGTCTTCGACTCTTCGACCGTGATGACGCCGTCCTTGCCGACCTTCTGCATCGCCTCGGCGATGATGTTGCCGATCGTGGAGTCGCCGTTGGCGGAAATCGTTCCCACCTGGCCGATCATGTCGCCGGATACCGGCTTCGAGAACTTCTGGACTTCGCCGACCACAACTTCAACAGCGCGCTCGATGCCGCGCTTCAGCGCCATCGGGTTCGCGCCGGCCGCAACCGCCTTGACGCCTTCGCGGAAAATCGACTGCGCCAGAATGGTCGCGGTGGTGGTGCCGTCGCCGGCCACGTCCGAGGTCTTCGAAGCGACCTCGCGCACCATCTGCGCGCCCATGTTCTCGAGCGGATCCTTCAGCTCGATTTCCTTTGCAACGGTGACACCGTCCTTGGTGATGGTGGGTCCGCCGAATTTCTTCTCGAGAACGACATTACGGCCCTTGGGGCCCAGGGTGACCTTCACGGCGTCGGCCAGCTGGTTGACGCCGCGCAGAATCGCCTGACGGGAATTTTCGCTGTAAACAATCTGCTTTGCGGGCATGCTTATCCTCCTTAGCCTTACGCGCCAGCCGACTTCGAGGCGCTCGCGAGCACGCCGAGAACCTCGTCCTCGCGCATGATCACGTATTCCAGACCGTCGATCTTGATTTCGCTGCCGGAATACTTGCCGAACAGGATGCGGTCGCCGACCTGAACGTCGAGCGGCACAACCTTGCCGTCTTCCAGCCGCTTGCCTTTGCCAACCGCGACCACTTCCCCTTCCTGCGGCTTTTCTTTGGCCGTGTCGGGGATGATGATGCCGCCGGTCGTCTTGTCGTCGCTCTGCTCGACACGCTTCACAACGATGCGGTCGTAGAGAGGTCGAATCTTCATGGGTACAGCCTCCAGTGGAACCTTATTTCGGGTGTTTTCTTCGGAAACTCCGAAGAATGGAATCGCAGAACTTTCGAGATATTTATTAGCACACTCAGGCGAGGAGTGACAAGTGTGTTGTATAAATTATTGATTTTACGCGCTTTAGCAGACAATTAACAGACC
>DASSSG010000400.1:0-7433 GCA_035708545.1 Bryobacteraceae bacterium
GCCCGCGGGCGGCGCCAGCGACACCGACGGAGCGAGGATCGTGTGCCGCGCCAGCACGGAAGGCCCGAAGCGAACAACATCCTGCGCACGACGAACCTCACTCACCAGATTCCGGCTGATAGACAGACCCGCGATGCGGGCTGTAATATCTTCGGGCGCCCAAAGTCCCGGCGCGTATCCGGCAATCTGAAACTCTTCCGGCCACTTGCCGGCGAGCGACGCGATATACGCGTTGATGCCGCTGGTGAACGCGCGCGCGATCTGCCAGGTGTCCGGTGAGTAGCTCGCCCATTCCTGGTGCCAGTCGCCCCGGAAGCGGAACAGGCGGGCGGTGCGATCGCGACTCACGTGCGCGGGACCAAGGACCTCGGCCAGCCGACCCGTGCCGACGCGCCGCCACAGGTCGATCTGGAACAGCCGGTCGCGCGCGTTGACATAGCCATTCGCGAAAAACAGATCGTCCTGGCTGCGCGCGAAAACATGCGGCACGCCCCAGCGATCGCGGAGAATCTCTACTCGCTGTTTCAGTCCAGCCAGGCGAACGCTTTCGGTGTCGCCGGCCCGGGTGGTGCAGGACACGCCCAGCAGACAGCACGCCAGAGCAAGAAGACCCGGCTTCATTCGCCGAGTGATGGCCAGCGCGGCGCGCGCTTCTCTCGAAAAGCGCGGACACCTTCCGCGAAATCGGCGCTCGCAAAAGCGGCGGCGCGATACCGCGCTGCGGCCGACGCGGCTGCCACGTGGTCCTGGTCACGAGTTTCATTTGCGAACTTCAAACCCGCGCGAATTGTGGGGCGGCTCAGAGACGCGAGGTGTTGAGCGACGGCATGGGCCCGGTCCTCAACTTCAACCGCCTGAGCGATCTCATGGACGAGGCCCCACTGCAGTGCCTCCTGCACGCTGAACACCCGGCCAGTGAGGCTCAGCGCCAGCGCGCGGCGTTCACCGATCGCCACAGCCAGCGCCCCAAAGATCACGAATGGCCACATCCCGATCCGGATCTCGCTGAGCGCGAACGTGGCGCCCTGCGCGGCGACCACTATATGGCCGTTCGCGAGAAGCCCGACGCCGCCCCCGAGCGCGGGCCCCCGCACAGCCATGACGATCGGTACCGCGACGCGCAGTCCGAGCGTGAACAGGCGCTCATGGATCGCGGTGAGCTCGGGTGCGTCATCACCGCCGATCTCAGTGAGATCCATGCCGGCACAGAAGACGTTGCCTTGCGCGCCGACGAGCACGGCTCCAACCGTGCTATCGCCGGCAGCGCTCTCGATGGCAGCAACAATCGCGTGGCAGAGCTCGGCAGACAGGGCGTTACGTTTGTCAGGCCGGCTCAACGTCAATCGCAGTACACGGCCTTCGCGCTCAACCTGCAAGCTCGTGCTCGTCGGCATCGATCTCCATTCTCAGCAGCGCGGCTCCGAGCGTTTTGCCCTGCGCATCGATCCGCAGCGATACGGTTCCGCCGCCCCCGAGCGCCTCGTGCAGCAGGAAGTTCAGTGCGCCGAGGTTCGGCAGCTCGAAGCGTTCGACCTTCCCTTTCACCAGCGATCCAAAATGCTGTTTGACGCGCTCGGGCGTCACCTCCCGCCGGAGAATCGGAAAATGCTTTTCATCAAAAGCGATCAGGCCGATGTTCGCAGTATCGCCCTTGTCTCCGGAGCGCGCATGGGCGATGCGCGAGAGGGGGATTTTCATTGAATTACCTCGACACGCGTCTGAATCTCGTCACGCGGGATGAGCGCAGGCCAGTAGGCAACTACTTCCCGGACGGGGGGACGGCCCTCGCCGAAGCCGGTGGCCGTTGGCGGCCCGTTCAGCACGAGCGGGACGAGCTCGCGCGTGAACCGATCGACGGCTTTCTTGTCGGGGTCCCGCACACCGATACGGAGCTGTATCTCCGAGGGATCGACACATAGCGAAGCCGCGGGGCCGTGGCAGGCATTGTATCCGAGGAACTCGGTATAGATCTCCTCGAAGCGCAGCCCGAGCGATGAAACGCGCGCGCGCACGATTCGCTCTGCGGCCCGCGCCTTCTCGAGCGCCTGTGGCCAGCTGTACACCAGCGTTCCCACGGCCTTCCAGCCTGACGAGTAACTGATCGACAGTTTGAGCTGATCTGTCCGCGCGCCGCCACGGATGCCGAACACGCGAACCCGGTCGATACCGGCGTCAGCGAGCCGGATGGTCGTGAAGTCCACCGTGCAATCGGGCGTTATGTAACTGCTCGGGTCACCGAGTTCGTACAGCAGTTGCTCTTTGATGACGTCCGGCGTTACGCGGCCGCCGGTCCCTTTGTGTTTCGTTATGACAAAGGTTCCGTCGGACTCGGCCTCGATGATCGGATACCCGATGTTCGCCATATCCGGAATCGATTGCCAGTCCACCTGGCAGTTGCCGCCGGTGCATTGCGCGCCGCATTCGACAATGTGGCCGGCCACAGTGCCGGCTGCGAGCAGGTCGATCTCGTCGGGTTGCCAGCCGTAGCTGTAAATCATGGGAGCGAGTGCGAGCGCGGTGTCGGTGGAGCGGCCCGCAATGACGACGTCGGCTCCTGTCGCGAGCGCCTCCGCCAGCGGAAAGGCGCCCACGTACGCGTTGGCCGACAGAATATTTTCGCGAATGGTCGAAAGCGGCTCGCCCGTGTCCATGCTGCGCATTTCGATCCCGCGCGCGAGCAGGTCGTCGATCCGGTCGTAGACATCGTCCCCAAGCACGACGGCGACGCGGAGCTCCGGCACGAGCCGGCGCACCTCGCGAGCACAGCCGACCGGATTTACACCACCCGCATTCGCAACCACCTTGATCGCTCGCTCGCGGAGGCGTTTTGCAATCCGCGCGACAAGCGGTGGAAAGTCGCGCGCGTATCCAAGTCCCGCATCCTGCTGTTTCTGTTTCTGCAGGATCGACATGGTTACCTCGGCCAGATAGTCGAGGATCAGGTAGTCGATGGGGCCGTCTTCCACGAGCCGGACCGGCGCTTCGAGCCAGTCGCCCCAGAAGCCCTGCCCGTTGGCAATGCGGATCATCTCTCCAGAGCTGCAAACCGCTCCGCGAGATCTGAACTGAGCGAGATCTCGGGCGCGACAAGAAGGCCATCATGCTGGAGGCGGATACCCTGCTCTGTGAGAACCATGGCAACGCGATCCGCTGGATCAATAATCCAGACGTGCGGTACGCCCATAGCCACGAAATCGCGCAGCCGGCGAATCACGCGCGACATCCCGCCTTCGCCGACGTTCCGCTCTTCAATCTGATCGTCAACGTAATCGCAGTCGACTTCATAAGCGGTGTTCAGGTACTGTTCGACCGAGACGAGGGCGCTCGAGTTCGCGGCCATCGCGCCTTTCAGTGTACCGACGTCTCGAGCACAAGGTGCTCACCGCGACTGCGCATGAGCGTTACCTCGAGCGCGAATGTGAGCACGCGCCGCGTAGCCAGCGGGTCGATGATTGCATCCACGTGGCCGCGCGCGGCGGCATAGCGGGCGTCCAGCCAGCGCTCGTAATCGGCGCGCGTCTGCTCGATGCGGCGCTGCAGTTCTTCAGGGACCGGATGGTCCGACGATCTTACCTTGTCCAGCTCCGGCCCGAAGATCGCCTGCACTGCCGAATCTCCCTCCATAACGCCGATGCGCGCGGTCGGCCAGGCGAACGCAAAATGTGGATCGAAGCCCTGCCCGGCCATGGCATAGTACCCCGCTCCGCTCGCATGATTCACCGTCAAAATAATCTTCGGCACTGTGGCACAGGCCATGGCCTCGACCATCTCGGCTCCCGCCCGAATGATGCCTTCGCTCTCGGCTTCGACTCCGACCATAAACCCGGACACGTCCTGCAGGTACAGGAGCGGCAACCGGTGGCGCTCGGCGTTTTCTGCGAAGTATGCAACCTTGCGCGCGCTTTCGGTATATACGATGCCGCCGACACGCGGCCCCGAAACGGTCCTGACGAATCCGCGCCGGTTCGCGATGAGGCCAACTGCATGGCCGTTCAGCCGCGTTTCGGCGCAGATCATCTCGGGCGCATGCTCAGGCTGGAACTCGCGATATTCGCCGGCATCAAAAATCCTCTGGATGATTTCCTCCATCGGATAGGGGCTGCGGTGATCGACAGGGAGTAAGTCGTAGAGACCATCCGCCGCTTTCGCGGGCGCCTGCGCGCGCGGCTTCGCCGGCGGTTCCTGCATCGCCCGAAATTTCTCCCGGATGAGCTCGAGACACTCAGTGTCATCCTTCGCCATGAGGTGCGCGACACCACTGACGCGCGTGTGCATGGCTGCGCCGCCGAGCGTCTCCGCGTCGATCACCTGCCCGACGGCTCCCTTGACTAGGTTAGGCCCGCCGAGTCCCATGAAGCTGGTCTTCTCGACCATGATGATGAGGTCGCTGAGCGCGGGCAGGTAAGCACCGCCCGCGATGCAGGGTCCCATGACGGCGGCGATTTGCGGCACGTGCAGGCGGCGCCGCATCAGCGAGTTGTAGTAGAAGATGCGCGCCGCCCCGTACTGGCCTGGAAAGATGCCGTCCTGCAGCGGCAGGTTCACGCCCGCGGAGTCGACGAGGTACACAATCGGGATGCGATTGCGCATCGCGATCTCCTGCGCGCGCAAAATCTTCGTGATCGTTTCGGGCCACCATGCGCCGGCTTTCACCGTCGCGTCGTTCGCGACAATTACAGCCGGCCGCCCCTCGATACGCGTGAGCACCGTGACGACGCCCGCGGCGGGGGCCTGGCCGTCGTACTTATCGTGCGCAACGAGCAGCCCGACCTCCAGCAGCAGAGCACCGCGGTCCATCAGGCGGTCAATCCGTTCACGCGCCGTCAGCTTCCCTTCGCGATGCTGTTTTTCGATCTTTGCGCCGCCACCGCCGGCGCGCAGCCGGTCTTCGAGTTGCTGTAGTTCGTCGACGAGCGCGCGCATCGCCGACGGCGAAGACAGGTTGGCAGAACTCATTGGCGAGAGAACTGTCAGCAGAATAGCATTCGAGTGCAGAGCGGGGTGGAGAGACACGAACGGCGCCGCTGATCATGTGTCAGGCGGCGCCGTCGGGTTGGCAGGTTGTCTTAGAGGGCGGGCGTGGGTTCGGCACGCTGTGCGCTGGTGCTGCCGGTTTGCGTTCCTGCCTGGCTGCCGGTTTGCCCAGTGCCGGATTGTCTGCCGCCTGGGTAGCTGGTCTCCGTTCCGCTCGTCGGCGTGCCGCCGGGCTGCCGGCTGGGTCCGGATTGGCTCCCGCCGCTGCCATACTCGCCAGCGAACTCCTGACTGCGGTCGCGCCCGAGCGCCGACTCAGTGCGTTCATTCCCGCTTCGGGCATATGTGCTGCCCCGCTCGGCCGAGGAGCCGGTGAAAGGCTGGCCGCTGGACTGGTCATGTCTGGATTCCGGCCCGCCTTGATTGCGGCGAGCGGTTTCGTCGTAGTGCTGACTGAACCCGGGCAACAGCTCATTCAGGTAATCGCGAGCTCGAGCGGCGGCGTACCCGATCAGCGCGCCTTTGATATTGTCGAACGTCTCTATCGCCTTGCTCCGCTGGTAGCGCGTGGCGGGAGTGGATGCACTGAACAATCCTCGAAGCGCGCCCGAGGATTCGGTCTGCGTCGGCCGCCCGGAGCCGCGCCAGCTCTCCGGGCTCCGGTAACTCGATCTGGAGCGGCCCGTGTAACCGGAGGCGTCCGAACCGTAGCTCGACTGGCCTGAACCATAGCTCGCTTGCCCGGAGCTGTAGCCGGCCTGTGAAGCTCCCGGGCTGGCGCCGTAGCTCGATCCACCGCTGGGCGGAGAGCCCATGCCTGAGGCCGATGTCCCCGAGCTATAGCTCGATGAACCCATATCCGGCCGGTATTCGGAGGAGCCGCTCGATCCGGCACCGTAGCCGGTTGCGGAGCCGTACGTCGACTCCGAGCCGTAAGTTGAAGCGCCGTATGACGCGCCGGCGAATGATCCCGCACCGAGCGCGCTCGAACCGCTCGCATAGGAACGCTGGCTAACGCCACTTGAATACGTCCGGTCTGACCGCGAGCTGCGCCGCGACCCACCGACCATGGCGCCCAGCAGCACGCCACCGCCCATGGCGAGGCCAACCAACAGCATCGGATGGCGATCAAACTGCGTTCGCCAGTCGACCGCGGAAGAGATACGATTCTGCAATTCATCGATGTTGCGCCCGAGGTCGAAGCGCTCACGTTCGATGTGTTCTACGATTTCGTCTGACCTTTCAGCCATTCAATATTCTCCTTAACGGTGTCGATTGTTTTCTCGGGTTTCGGAGATACTTTCCTGAGCCGCGCGCGGCCTGCTGAAACCAGAATCCCCGCGACGATTGCCAGAGCCACGCCCACGATCAGCGCCGAAGCAGCCGGCGACAAGGACGTCGTGAGTGTGTAAACCAGAGCGAGTAAGATGAACAGCAACCCGTAGAGGGCGAGGACGGCGCCGGCGGCGAGAACCGCGGCGGCCCTGAACATCTTGCCCGTCTCTTCTTTCATCTCAACGCGGGCGAGGCGCACCTCGGAACGAATGATATCCTGCATATTGCCGATGATGTCTTTCAGAACATCCCCGGTGGAGCGCTCGGAGGTCGTACTCTGCGGGCGGCCGGTATATGCATATTCACCCAGCTTGCCGCCTGCCGCTTTACCCGGATCGTCGATAGCCATGGGTCTCCTCCTCTCTCTGTGAGATTCCTTTTCTACGGCCGCCGCCGCGTTCCAGCCTGCTGCGTTTACCGTTTAATACCGATAGCGATCCGACGAGCTGCCGCTGCGAATTGCGCTGCCGAGCAGGAACCCGAAAGCCGCCGCGATCAGAAGTGACGGACCGGGATTGCGCCGCACCGCGCCCTCGACGTCACTCATGATGTCGCGCACGTCGTGATCGCGCATGTAGGTTGCTGTACGTTCCATTGTGTCGGCGGCGCGGTTTGCCACTGTGCCCAGACGCCCGCTTCCGGTGCCGCGGAGCGACGACGCGGTCCTCTGCAGCGCGTTGGCGGCGCTGTGCATACCCTGGTCGAGCCGCTCAACGGCGGTGCGGCCATACTCCGAGGCCTTTTCCTTTGCCTGGTTCGCGGTATCCGAAACGCGGGTCTTCCAGTCCTCAGTCTGCGTGGCAGTGTTGCCACCGGTGTTGCCGGTACCGCCAAAAGTCTGACTACCACCACCCATATTTGGATCAAAGCTCGACATAGTTGTCCTCACGAAATTTGTTTTCGGAGCGCACGCGTGGCTCGGCGCCCGCGCCTGCGCGCACGTCCCGGCAATAGTTGGACAGTCCGGGGGCGGTGTTTATTTCAGAAGTGAACGGTCAAGCTGCGGCGCGGTAGCCGTGAAATGTTACCTGTTCGCTATTCGGCAGAAGCGGCGCGAGGTTCGACATTTCCGAGGCGGAGCCGGCCGCGCAGCACGCCCCAGTTGATCCTCTGGCGCGCCTCCG
>DASSSG010000401.1:0-2268 GCA_035708545.1 Bryobacteraceae bacterium
ACGTCGGCCCATGCGCGCAGGATGGTTCGTGCGTGATCATTGTACTCGCGTTCGCCTGTCAGCGCATAGGCGAGCGCAAGAAGAACGGCGCGATCGGCATCCTCGAAGGCACGCCGCGTTTGCAGCAGAATCGGAGAGTTCTTATCGGCTATCCCGGCACTTTGCAGCTTCGGTACCGGCATGGCTTGCGTGCGCAATGCTTTTGCCGCGGCCTCGAGTACGCGCCGCCTCACCCCATCGAAGCCGTTCTGAACCTCGGGTGGCATTCCGTCCCGCGAAAAGGGCACGCTCGACGACGGCCACAAGCGCGGTGCCGCGCGAGACGAACTGGTTCTCGGAGCAGCCGCATTCGCTTTCGGTACTTTCCAGAACGCGGCCCAGTTCGGCAGCCGATTGTGTTTCGCGAGCCGTAACCGGACCGGCAAGCCGGGTTCAAGAACTTCGTCGTCTGAAGATTTCACATCGACGAGCGAGAGCTTAACCCGCACAAGCGGGTACATTGCATCGCTTCCTGCCAGCACTGAATCGCGCACCGCCGCGTCGAGTAGCTGAGAAGCCGGCGCATACTCGATACTCGCGATCTCAACCGCGTAGTGTTTCCCGTGCGCCGGAATATATCCGGTGCCGCGACTTCCCCTCGCGAGGTGCGCGGCGTGTTTCCCGCTGATCCAGGCGTCCACATGCGGTGCACCGCGCGCGCGCCGCAGTGTCAGGATGGTCTCTCCCCGTCCCACCGGCGCTCCAGGCCCTTTCACGACCTTCAACACAGTTCCGTCACAAGGTGCGAGATAAAGCCGCTGCTGCTCCCTCGCTATCGCAGACTCGAGTGCGGCCTCGGCCATTGTCACGCGCTCGCGTGCCGCGGCAGCCTCCGCGACCGTATCCTGCAGGTCACCGACCAGGAAATTACCGCTGAAGAAAGTCCCCGACCCGGAACCGCGCGCCGAGATCTTTGCAATCTGCTCGGCGGCCACCGCTTCCCGCAGTTGACCGTCCCGGCGCGCAAGGCTCGCCCGCTCGGATTCGAACTGCTGGCGGCTGATCAATCCCTCATCGTGGAGCTTGCCCGAGCGGTCAAAATCCGCTTGCGCCACGTCCCGTTCCGCGGAGAGAGCCGCGATGCGCGCCTCCGCTGATTGCAACTGGCTCCTGCTGATGTGCTGGTACAGGCGCGCCTCGCGCTCAGCACGCGTGCGTTTCGCCTGCGCCGACGCAACCGCGATGCGCATCAGCTCGAGGTGCTGGCGCGCTAGTTGCACCTCACGGCTGGCCGAATCGTTGCGAAGTCGAAGCAGCGGCTGTCCGGCCTTTACTGCGGTGCGGGGCTGTACGTGCACGTCGGCGACAGTTCCCGATTCCTGTGACACCACCTCTTCCAGAGGGACGGCTGTCGCGGCAGTATCGACACGAAGCTGGAACAACTTGTCGTGGAGCGTGGACAGAATGAAAGCGGCGACAACTATTCCGGCGACTAAGTACAGGGCACTTACGCTGAAAAGCCTGAGATTCCTCTCATGGACCGGATCAGGCTCTAAGCGCCTGTACTCCGTTTGCCCGGACCGGGGCTCTTCATGTCCACCCATGTGGGTGTCGGGTTCACGTTCGATGATAATTCTCGCCAAAGCGATACTCTCCAGCCGGTTCGCTCCCGTGCATCAGTATGTGATCACGCGGCAGCCGGTCGTCGTGCTCCTCGGGGCCATCCCGGGTTACACGGGTGCCGCACATATGCGCGAAATCGACGACGCAGACGTTTGACGGAATCCGGCTGACCAGATCCCTGTACACTTTGTCCGAGTTGCTGATTACCAGGGTCTCCGCGTGCCTGAGAACCTCGTCCACGTCTGTCACCAGGAGATTTCGTAACCGGCGCAGTTCCACGGAAGCGCCGTTTACAGGAGCCTTGAGATTCGCGTCAAACACTCTCACGTCATATCCGTCCGTGTCCAGACGTTCGACGATCCTCACCATCGGACTTTCGCGCAGGTCGTCTGTATTGGCCTTGAAAGTGATACCCAGAACTCCGACACGCCGGTTTCCTTTGCCTTCGATAAGCCGGACACAACGTTCAGCGTGCCGGTCGTTGCTGGGGAGCACACTCTCGAGCACCGGGATTTCGATGCCGGCATTTTGTGCGAAGCGGACGAGACCTCGTACGTCTTTCGGCAAACACGAGCCGCCGAAGGCAAGCCCGGGCCGCAGGTACCGGCGAGAGATGTTCAGTTTCTCGTCCATCGCGAAGATATCCATGAGTGCCTGGCTGTCCAC
>DASSSG010000402.1:0-2200 GCA_035708545.1 Bryobacteraceae bacterium
ATCGCCGCCGCCATAGCCGGCCGGCTTCGCATCACCGTGATAGAACAGACCAGGCAGGGCATTCCTGAAAATCTTCGAGCGAATGCCGGCCCGATACGCGGCCGCATCGAAGGTCTGGTTACGGTCCAGCAGATCGGCGAACAGGCCGTACGGTTCGTAACGAAGGCCGATGTTCAGGGTTAGCCCCCGCCGCAGCCGCCACGTGTCTCCGAAATACCAACCGGTCTGAGTTCCCCGCCGCTGCTCGAATTCTCCGCTGTTCTGCGTGAAATAGGAGAACGCTCCGAGCATGAAGTCGGCGCGATCGAAACCGCTTGCATCCCCGTATCCGGTGGCGTGCCCGTCGAACTGGAACTGGCCGGAACTGTGGAACATCGTCGCGTTGTTAAAGCGTTTGCGAACCACGCTCATTCCCCATACCAGATTGTGATCGCGATGGGTCTTGTTCCAGTCGTGCAGCACCTCGATACTGCCGCGGCCGAACCGGATGGCATGAAGAGGCCGGTTGAACGAGACGCCGCTCTGCGTCATCGAGATGTCGATGTGATTGCCCATCGGCTTCAGATTGACCCCGAGATCGGCGGTGGTAAGCGGGAAATCGGTTGCAATGTTTGCGAGCTGGTGCGCGCCCGTAAGCTGTGTGTGCACGACCGTGCTCGGGCTGAGCACGTACGTGTGGCCAAGTGTCCCGCTGCGCCCGTCCTGATAGCCGCTGTAGCGCGCCGCGTGGATGTTGTCCGGCGGCGAATGGAATGGCTGGTTGCTGTCGCTCTCGAAAACGCGGAAAACGAAGCTGTGTTTGTCGTTATGTACGTAATCGAGCTTTCCGATGCCCTGCAGGCCGTTCTCGGGCTGAGAGATGGTGTACCGAACGAAGCCGTCGGCGTCAGGCAGTGGCGAGAATGACAGCAGCTTCAGGGCGGCAGGCGAAAGCCGATTCGGAGGGATGATGTTGTTCGCAAAACGCTGGCCGGGGTTCAGCGGATCGTAGAGCGCAATCCGGTTGCTCGAAAAGTCGCCGCGCCGTTCGGCCGCGGTCAACGACTGGTCACGCAGGTCGCCCGGCGCCTGCCGGATCGTGAGCTTCTGGTAACCGGCGAAACCGAAGAGCTTGTTCTTCACAAAAGGCCCGCCCAGCGTGAACCCAAACTGGTTGCGTTTGAGCTGGTCCTGCTGGCGGGAAAAGAAGTTCGTCGCGTTCAGCCTGGTATTGCGAATGAACCAGAACACGTCACCGTGGACTCGGTTCGTGCCCGATTTCGTGACTACGTTGAGAGCGCCGCCCGATAAACCGCCGTGCTCGACGCCCATATTGCTGGTTTGCGCGCTGAACTCCTGGACGGCGTCGGGGAACGGGAAATCCATATTCTCGTTCATCAGGTCATCCATGTTGGTGCCGCCGTCGAGCGTGTAGCGCAGATTGTTGTTGCGTGAGCCATTGACGGTGACTTCCTTCTGGCCTTTCGGACGCCAGGCGCTGGTCCCGACATCGCCGCTGTTGTTGGTTGCGCCTGAAGACGCCCCGGCGGCAAGCAGTACGAGATCGGCCGGATTGCGGCCGTTGAGCGGCAACTCCACTACGCGCATGGAGTCGACCGTGTGGTTCAGGGTTGCCGATCGCGTATCCACGGCTGCGACCGCCGCCTCGACAGTCACCACCTCCTGAACACTGCCGACTTCGAGAGTGACGTCGAGGCGCACGTTCTCATTGGCCTGGAGTACGATGCCTCGGCGCTCATACTTCCTGAAGCCGGGGAATTCGACAGCCAGGCTGTAGGAACCCACCGGCAGCAGCGTGAACACGAACCCGCCGCTGCCGTCCGATCTCGCCGTGCGAGCTGCGCCTGTGGCGGTGTTTGTCAGCGTTACCACCGCTCCCGGCACGATGGCGGCCTGTGCGTCGGTGATGTTTCCGAACACGGATGCCGTATCGCGGGCCTGCCCACAGAGCCCACCCGCGCAAAACAATGCGAGCGAAGTCGCCGCACAGACCACGCGCATTCGCGCATATAGCGTCATGGCTTCATACCTCCCCATGCGGACTCACAGAGCCTCGGGTCCAGATGATTATAGTGGCCCAAAAAATTTCGTCAAGACGTTAAATTCCGTGTCGCGGCCGTGGCGACACGCTGGTCGAACGGGTGCGGGTGCAGTTCAGAATTGTGAGGTGAAATCACGCGGCAGCCTCGACCCGTTGTGA
>DASSSG010000403.1:0-6851 GCA_035708545.1 Bryobacteraceae bacterium
AGACTGCCATACAGGCGTGGAAATTGCCGAAAAACGTCGCCGTGTTAAACGTGATTTGCGTAATTACCCATCGATCCGCCGTGCGATCGTATCGCACGATCGGATCCGAGGACGGATCGACCTCGCACGCGCCCCCGAAACCGCTCCATATGGAGCTGATTTCTTTCGGAAATCCCGGCGCCATCGTTCCGGTATTTTTGTTGAATACCGCGAAGGTGACGTTCACTGTTTGCACGATGTGGTTCGGTCCGACGGCGAGATTCTCGTCCGGCGGCGTCACCAGAGGTCCCGCCGCTCCGGCCGCGATGCCTTCAAAATTGCTCGGACTCGACGCCGGAACCAAAGTGGTTGCTGAGATTTGTGTTGTTCGGTCCACAACCGCGGCACCCGCGCCGGTTACAACCAGGTGGAACCGTGGCCTGTGTTGACGCACTGGCGGGCGTGACAGCGGCGGCGTATTGCGCAGGGGCGGAGACATATCGGCCTTCAGCGGCTGATAAACCGTAACTTTCAATGGGCCACCCGCCGGCTGCGCGTGTACGATCGGCATGGCGAGCACCGTCACGAACGCCGCTATAGTTGCAGGGATTCTGATCTGCGAAAACAAGTTCTCGATGTCTGGAAATGCAATATGCGAATGCGACACTCTGCCCACCTTTCCGGCGCACCTAAGCGGGAAACATTATACGCCTGAATGTCAGGACTGCAAGTGGCAAGCGTCCCCTCTCGTCCCCTCTGCGCCATTTGGTCCATTGATCGCTCTGAACCGGTACCATGACCGTGTGGAGGCAGACTAATTGCGTGCGTTCTGCCTTACAGGCCAATCAGTGACTGCGAGCTTTACTGTCAGGCAACGTGCTCTGGCTCGGGCGCTGGTTTCTGGCACGGTCCGGACTTGAAGAAATTGAAATTGCGAGTCCAGTGCAATACGACGGTCAGAGCAGCGCCTGGTGAAGAGGTCCACGCAAACGTTGACCGAGCTCCCCGGGAAGAACTACAGCAAAGAGAAATTCGACAGCGCGCAGATCCATCCCGACTTCAAAACTGGGGGAGTGCCCGACGAACACGGGCCAACCGGCGGTATGAGCGGCATGCACCTCCTCGCTCACCCCTGTGCGGCAGGAATAGCCGGCGCGCCGTTCGGCTATACTACGCCGCGGGAAGACCAGGCCCAGGATCACCGTTTCCTGCTGCGCAGTGCGGCGAAAAATCGAGTTGCTCGGCAAGGCAACCGTAACGCTCTTCCGGAACCGAGTCCTTGTGCTCGATGACGTCAGAATTCCGTTTCGCAAGATCTGATTACGGCGTCTGGACACGCTTCCGCGTCAGTGACCGCACCAGGTTGCGGAGCATATCTCCGGCCATCAAACACGCCCCGAAAGCGAACACCGGCGCCCCCACAACAGCTGGCGTCGTCAGCACTCCAACTATCAGCAGCACCCAAATCCAGGACTGCTCGCTGACTGCCCGGCCGCGGGACACGACGGGCACAAGCAGAAAGACGCCCATCACGCCTGCCTCAACCGGAACGCCTGCCGCTGCGAGCGCGCAGTTGCCGCACCAGCGCAAGGATGAATGGCGAGGCAACTGTCTGTACCAAACTATCGTGTGTACCGCCCATGCAACGAGCGCGATTGCGGTCGCGGCGCGGAGGACCGTAAACAATGCCCGCCGGGAGATCATTCACTACGCATGACGGACCGGCGCGAGTTTTCGTGCACCGGCAGCGGGGCCGCCGTTTGCATCCGCACTGCAAAAGAGTTTTCGCATGGAGCAGAATGGCGCGGCAGGCAGGAACGAGTGGTCATGGGTCTACCTTCCTACTCGGGCTCCGGTGCAGGAGATCGCAGTTCGCGCAATCGAAGGCGCATCCGGCCCGAAGGCACTCGGCCACGTGAACCAGATCGCGGTCGAACAGGCGAAACACCGGCAGCAAAGTGACGTCCACAAACGCACGGCAGGTGCGATACGCTTGCCGTGCATGAATACTCGCTACACGCTTCTCACGCTGTTGCTCTGTGCGGTACTGCCGGCTCAAACCCCTCGCGGCTGGACAAAAGGGAAGGGCTTCGGCTGGGTCTTTGGGGACGCCGACGAGATCGGCGCCATAAACGCCATCAACACGCCCGCGCAGGTTCTCCGCGCGCTGCGTGACATAAAGACCGGCCGCGTCTACGATCTCGGAGTACGGGTCGATCGCACCTCTTACAAATGGCCCGGACATTCGCCGACCGAAATCCTGTCGTTCCGGAGTCCGCTCGGACTGCGCACCGGCAAAGACATCGCGGGATTTCAGGGCGATACCCGGAATCTCGGGTTCCACAGCTGCGCGTTGTTCATGTCCGATAACGTCGGCACTCAGATCGACGGCCTCGGCCACATCACCACCGGGGCGGATAACCACTGGTACAACGGCTTCCGCGAAGCCGAGCACGCCACCGACTTCGGCATCACTCGGGCCGACGCCGATTCGATTCCGCCTGTCATCGGACGCGCCGTCCTGGTCGACGTCGCCGGCTGGAAAGGCGTGGACGCGCTGCCCGGCAACTTTCCCATCGGCCCGCAGGAGCTACAGGCCGCGCTCGCGGCCCAGAACACGCAGCTCGCTCCCGGCGACATCGTGCTCATCCGCACCGGCACTCTTCGTCACTGGGGCGCCACCGGAGCCAATCACCAGATCATCGCCCGGCACGACTCCGCCGGCCTCACGCTCGCGGGGGCAAAGTGGCTGGTCGAGCAGCAGGGCGCAGTTTTCATCGGCTCGGACACCAGCGGCCTCGAGGTCGGCGCCGATCCTGGCGTTCCCGGCAAGGCCATTCCGGTTCATGAATACCTGCTGGTTGAGCAGGGCGTGCACATCGGCGAGTTTCACTACCTCGAAGACCTCGCGCGCAACAAGGCCTATCGCTTCACGTATATCGCAATGACCAATCGGCTGAAAGGCACTGTTGCGGGCACCGCGCTGCGCCCCATCGCGATCGAGTGATAAGATGCGCGCGAGATGCAGAGACGTACGTTCCTGACCTCAGCCGGCGCGGCCGCCGCGCCGCCCCTGCCGGGCGCGCCTCCGAAGACCACGACGCGCAAGGCCCTCATGAAGGCCGGCACGCAGCACGCCGATGACGACGCGACCCTGAAGATCCTCGCTGCCTTCGGCGTCAATAACATTTGCAGCACACTCTTCTCGCGCACGCTTGACGAGAGATGGTCGGTCGATTCGCTGAAACGCCTTCGCGAGCGTGTCGAGTCGCACGGCATCTCGCTCGACATGGTGCCGCTGCCCATGAGCTCGAGCCCGATCTCGCGCTTCGAGATGCCGAACATCATGCTCGGCCGCGGCGCCGAGCGCGATCGCGAAATCGAGCAAATCTGCACCATGATCCGCAACTGCGGCAAGGCGGGTATCCCGGCGGTGAAGTACAATCTCACCTTCATCGGCGTCATCCGCACCGAGCCTACTCGCGGCCGCGGCGGCGCGCAGTACAGCACATTCGTTTACAGCAAAGCTAAACAGGATCCGCCGCTCACCGAAGCCGGACCGATGCCCGCCGATCTCTACTGGGAGCGCATCACCTACTTCCTCGAACGCGTGGTACCCGTCGCCGAGGATGCGAAAGTCAGGCTTGCCTGCCACCCGCAGGATCCCGGCATGCCGAAGGGCAAGGGCTACCGCGGGGTGGAGACAGTGCTCGGTTCCGTCGATGGCCTGAAGAAGTTCATCTCGATTCAGGAGAGCCCGTATCACGGCCTGAACTTCTGTCAGGGGACCGTCTCGGAGATGCTCGCCAACCCCGGGCAGGAAATCTACGACGTGATCCGCTACTTCGGGATGCGCAGGAAGATCTTCAACGTCCACTTTCGCAACATCCAGGGCCGCTTCCTCGATTTCCGCGAGACCTTTCCGGATGACGGTGATATCAACATGCTCAGGGCGATGCGGGTGTACAGAGACGTGGGCTACGACGGCATGATCATGCCGGACCACGTGCCCCGCATCGAAGGCGACACCGGCGGCCGGCAGGCGTTTGCGTTCGCGTTCGGCTACCTCCAGGCCGCCATTCAGATGGTCCGCGACGAAGCCTGAACGGAACTTCCGGCGAGAAGCTACGTATAAGCCAGCAAGGTGAACCATGCGTAAGATCCTGTTCCTTGCTGCGGTCACGGCGCTCTCCCTGCGCGCCGAAGAGTGGACGAAGTCTTACACTGTCGGAAGCTCGCCCGAGCTCGAAGTGAGCACCGACGACGGCAACATCGTGGTCAAACCGGGCGCGTCAGGCCGCATCCAGGTCCGCGTCCTCACCACCGGCTTATCCATCCCGGGAGACGTCGATGTCATCGAGCACCAGGCCGGCGACCGCGTCACCCTGCAGGTCAAAATGGCGCGACACTGGCGCTGGGGAGGCTGGAACAATCGCTCTTTGCGAGTCGAACTCGAGGCGCCGCGCACGCTTCGCGGCCGCTTCACCACCGGCGACGGCAACGTCTCCGTCAGCGGTATCGAAGGCGATCTGCGTTTTCACACCGGCGACGGCAACATTGAAGCCCGTGACCTCGCCGGGTCGATGGAAGCGCGCACCGGCGATGGAAACGTGCACGCCGACGGCCGGTTCGAGTCGCTGCAAGTCAGTACCGGCGACGGTAATGTCGAAATCCGCGCCGCGCCCGGATCGCGGGTGTCTTCCGGTTGGCGAATCTCAACCGGAGATGGAAACGTTCGGCTGGACATCCCCGGAACCATCGCTGCCGACCTCGACGCGCATACGGGCGACGGCCGCATCCACATGGATCTGCCCCTGAATCTCGCTCCCGGCGAGCAGAAGCGCAACCACGTTCGAGGCCAGATCAACGGCGGCGGACTGCCGGTGAACATCCGCACGGGCGACGGTTCGATCCACCTCGGCCGCGTCTAGAATGGGTCGGTTTGCACTACTAACCTGAAATCTCTTTCCCGGCCGCGGCGATATGGGGGAAGCAGCTTTAGCGCGCCCGTTTGCCAACCGCATCGCAACGGGCGCTTTGGTTGCGGCTCTGTTGCTTTGGCAAGTTGTCAGCTGCGCGGGTCATCAGCCCCGCGTGAAACGACTCGCCGCCGCGCGGCGCGTCCTCGTTTATAACGCGTGAGCAATAACTGTTTATTCGCCGCTGCCCTTCCTCCTCGCATGGAACCCCCCGCCAACGCGCGGAATCCATAATGAAGAGAGATGTTCCGCCGCGCTGTGCTTGTCTGCCTCGTAAGTGCTGCGGCACTCTATGCCGCAACCCTGCGTCTTTACCTCAAAGACGGTACTTACCATCTCGTCCGCGAATACCAGAAGCTCTCGGACCGCGTTCGCTACTACAGCACGGAGCGGGGTGACTGGGAAGAGATCCCGCTCACCCTCGTCGATCTGAAGCGCACCGAAGACGAAATCAGAGCCAAAACCGAGGCCGAAAAGTCCGAGACTGCCGCTTTTGACGCGGAGGAAAAGGTCGAGCGCGAACAGCGCCGCGAGATCGAGCGCATCCCCTACGACTCAGGGGTCTATCAGGCGGCTGGCGACACGATGAAGGTCCTCAAACAAGGCGAAATGAAGGCCGTGCAGAACAAGCGCCGCCGGCTGCTGAAGATCCTCACTCCGGTTCCAATCGTCGCGGGGAAGCAGACGATTGAACTGGACGGCCCGATCGCAGCGTACGTCGTCGATTCCGACCGGCCCGAATTCTACATGCGTCTCGCAGCCGAAGAGCGGTTCGGCATCGTCAGGCTCCGTCCGACAAAGGAATCCCGGATCGTGCAGACCTGGAATGTGGCTCCCGTAACCAACGAAATCTTCGAAGAGATGGAAGACGTAACGGTTTTCAAGAAACAACTGGCCGACGGTCTGTACAAGCTGTGGCCAACCAGCCCGCTCGCGCCCGGCGAGTACGCGGTATTCGAGTTTACGCAGGGCAAAGGCAACATTCAGGTCTGGGACTTTTCGGTTCCGGCTGTGAACCGCACTGCTCCGGCCGAGACGGGTGCGAAAAGCGGTAAGGCGCGGCGTTAGAGGCGCGGGGCGGTCTTCACAGCGGCGCCCTGGTACTCCGCCAGCACGTCATCGAGCATTCCGTCCATCACCACCTGCCCACGATCCAGCCAGATCGCCCGCTCGCAGAGTTCATGCAGCGTCGAAGCTGCGTGGGACACGGTCAGCATCGTCTTACCCGCGCTCCGGAATTCCATGATCTTGTCCCGGCACTTTGCCTGGAACTGCTGATCGCCGACCGAAATCACTTCGTCGAGCAGCAGGATGTCCGGATCGACGTTCACCGCCACGGAAAACGCCAGCCGCATCGTCATGCCGCTCGAGTAGGTGCGCAGCGGTTCCTCGATAAACTCGCCGATGCCCGCGAAATCGACAATCTCATCGAGCAGTTCATCGGTGCGTTTCCGGCTGAGCCCGAGCAGCGAGGCGTTCAGGCGGATGTTCTCCGCCCCGGTGAGGTCGGGATGGAAGCCCGAACCGAGCTCGAGCAGCGCGGCCACGCGCCCGCCAATCGTAATGCGGCCTTCGTCAGGTACGCCGATACCGGCGACGAGGCTTAGGAGCGTGCTTTTTCCCGCCCCGTTCGATCCGAGGATGGCCACGCTCTCCGAATGTCCCAGCGTAAAGGACACGTCGTGCAGCGCGTAGAAAGGCGCGTGCGGCTTGCGGCCCAGCCAGGTCGCCATGTGACTGCGCAGCAGCTGCCGGCCCGTCGAGCGCGAGAAGACTTTCGAGACGTGCTCGAATCTGACAGCGTTGGTACTCATCAGAGCGAATCGTAGAAGCGCCGCTTCAGGCGTCCGAATACCAGAAATCCCGCGCCAAGCGTGAAGAATGAAACCGCAG
>DASSSG010000404.1:0-2525 GCA_035708545.1 Bryobacteraceae bacterium
CAGCGCTGCCAAACGCGCCACCTCGATACCGTAGCTCCTGTCCGCCGCCCCGGGTTCGACCTTACGCAGAAAGATGATCTGGTCCCCCGCCTCTTTGACGGACACGTGCAGGTTTCGGACGCCGTCGAGCTGATCGGCGAGCTCAGTCAGTTCGTGATAATGCGTCGCGAACAGCGTGCGCGCCCTGATCTTCTCGTGGATGTGCTCGATCACGGCCCACGCGAGAGCCAGCCCGTCATACGTCGCCGTCCCGCGCCCGATCTCGTCGAGCACGATGAAACTGTCCCTGGTCGCGGTATTGAGGATGACCGCAGTCTCAGTCATCTCCACCATGAATGTGGACCGGCCGCGCGCGAGGTTGTCCGCCGCTCCGATGCGCGTGAACACGCGATCGATGATGGGCAACACGGCTTCGTCGGCAGGCACGTATGACCCCGTCTGGGCCAGAATCGCAGTCAACGCGGCCTGTCGGAGATAAGTCGACTTGCCGCCCATGTTCGGGCCGGTAATCACTGCGATGAACTGCCTGCCGGCGTCGAGGTACACATCATTCGGAATGAAGCGCGAGGCCTGCTTTTCAGTGAGCTTTTCGATCACGGGATGCCTGCCTGCAACGACCCGCATCTCGCCGGCTTCGGAGAACTTCGGCCGCACGTAACGGTTCTGCGCCGCCACTTCGGCGAGCGCAGCGGTGACGTCGATCTCCGCAATCACAGCGGCAGCCGCGCGAACTCGCGCGGCGTGCTGAGCTGCGAAAACGCGCAGTTCGGTGAAGATCTGCCGCTCGAGGTCGAGGATTTTCTCTTCGGCCGACAGCACCCTGGCCTCGAGTTCCTTAAGCTCGGGCGTGGTGAATCGCTCGGCATTGACGAGCGTCTGTTTGCGCTCGTAATCTGAGGGCGCAAGCGACAGGTTAGCTTTCGAGATCTCGATGTAATAGCCGAAGATATTGTTGAACCGAACCTTGAGCGAAGCGATGCCCGTGCGCGCCCGCTCACGCGCTTCGATCTGCGCTATGTATTGTCGGCTGTTACGGCTGATATCGCGGAGTTGATCGAGCTCGGGGTTGAACCCGTCGCGAATGGTCCCGCCGTCGGCGAGATTGACGGGCGGCTCGTCGGCGATCGCGCTTAGAATCCGATCCGCAACTTCGGGAACCCCGTCGAGCCGCGCTTGCAGATCAGCGAGGCGAGTCGACGCACCTGCCGTAAACTCCAGCGTCGGGATCACCCGCAGCGACCGCGCGAGCGCCAGCACGTCGCGCGGCGACGCCGTGCCGAGCGTCACCTTTGACAGCAGACGCTCCAGATCGAGGATCGTCCCGAGCTTCTTCCGCAGCTCGGCGCGCTCGATCGTCGCTCCCAGGAGTTGCGCAACTGCGTCCAACCGCGTCTCGATCTCGGATCGGTCCAGAGATGGCTGCAGGAGCCGCCGCCGCAGCAGGCGCGCTCCCATGCCCGTGCAGGTCTGGTCCAGAACGTGAATGAGCGTCGAATCTCGCCGCTCGCCCGCGAACAGCGGCTCAAACAGCTCGAGGTTACGGACGGTGACTGCGTCGAGCACCATTCCGCCGGAACGGTCGTAGTAGGCCGGCCGATCGAGGTGATCGAGCGCGCTCCGTTGTGTCTCGCGCAGGTAATGCAGCACCGCGCCGGCTGCGCCGACCGCGAGGTTGCGATCCGCGAGCCCGCAACCCTCGAGCGACAGCAAATGGAAGTGCTCGCGCAGGATGCGCTCGGCGTAATCATGATCGAAGACCCAGGCATCGACGCCGGTTCTGAGCGCCGAGGTTTCTACCGTCACGGCTTCCGGCGCCAGCACCTCGCGAGCATTCAGAGTCTCGAGCGTGGCGGCCACTTCAGCAGAGGCCACTTCGGTCACGCGAAACTCGCCGGTGGAAAGATCGACGTGAGCCAGACCCGCTCGGCTGCCATTCACGTGGACAGCGGCCAGATACACGTTCTCGCGAGATTCCGTCGCGGCGGCGGTACCCGGAGTGACGATGCGCGTAATGTCCCGCCGCACCAGTTTCTTCGTGAACCGCGGATCTTCCATCTGCTCGCAGACAGCGACGCGATACCCGCGCTGGATCAGCCGCGCGATGTAACCTTCCGCCGAGTGATGCGGCACGCCGCACATCGGTATCGACTGGTCCTTCTCTTTGCTGCGCGACGTCAGCGTGATCTCGAGCTCACGCGCGGCGGTGACCGCGTCATCATAGAAAAGCTCGTAGAAATCGCCGAGGCGGAACATCAGCAGCGCGTTCGGGACCTGCTGCTTGAGAGTGTGGTACTGCCGCATCAGCGGCGTGGTCGGCTCACCGCTCATCCGCTGCTATGCGTAAAGACCCCGGAGTTTGATGGCGAATGCAACACGGTCGAGCGCGAGCATGTACGCGGCGATTCGATTATTCACGTTGTGCCGCTCGGCATAGTTCACAACATCTCGAAAGCTGTTGACCATGATCTCCTCGAGCCGGTTGTTCACAAGACGCTCGTTCCAGAAATAGCCCTGGCGATCCTGTA
>DASSSG010000405.1:0-5596 GCA_035708545.1 Bryobacteraceae bacterium
TGGAGGTAGTGCGAGAAACCCTCGGCGGCGGCTTCGACTCGATACAGCCCGACCGGAACCTGGGTGAACTGGTAGGTACCGTCTGTCTGGGTAACGGCAGCGCGCTCGAAGCCGGTTTCGAGATTGACGAGAGTCACGCGAGCGTTCGGGATCGCGGCGGCGCTGGGATCGGTGAGGACGCCGGTGAGCGCGGCGGTGGGAGCGACCTGCGCGAGGGCGGCCGCAGCGAGGCAGAGCAACAGCGCAAGCGGGCGAAGCACGACTGACCTCCTGATTTGTTTTGAATTTTAGCAATCCGGCAGCCGTTGCGTCCGCGAAAGAACCGGCTAAACTCGAGTGCCAGGATGGGCCGCGAATGGGATGACGGTGAGGTGCAGTTACCCGTGCAGCGGCGCTGCGCGGTTATGACGTCTTGTTCTCGACCGGGAGCGCCCCGGCCGGATGGTAGTGAACCTTGCGCCGCATTGTGTCCTGCCACTGGGCGAGGACGCGGCCAGGGAAGGTCGGCAGGGCGCGCTCGATGTGGCCCAGGATTTCCTTTACGATCCCCGGATTGTCCTCGGAGACATCCGCGGTTTCCTCGGGATCTTCGACGAGGTCGTATAGTTCGGGCTGCCACAGCGGAAGGTTGAGACGGCCGCCGACTGGCTCAGGACTCCAGGATCGGCTGTTGTAGCGAGCGACGTGAAGCTTCCAGCGGTCTACACGCGCGCACTGAAGATCAAAGCCGTCGAAGTACAGGAAGACGTCACGATGGACGTGCTCGTCATTGCTGAGCAGCGGCCAGATGTCGACGCCATCGAGCGGCTGGGCCGGTAACTGCGCGCCCGCGAGGCGGCCCACGGTGGGCAGGATATCGAGCGTGCTCGCGAAGGCCGAAGTCACACGGCCGCCGGGGATGCGGTATTTCCAGCGGGCGATGAAGGGCACGCGCATGCCGCCTTCCCAGGTGTCGCCCTTGCGCCCGCGCAGCTCTCCGGGACTGCCCTGGTACCACGGCCCGTTGTCACTGGAGAACATGATGAGTGTGTTCTCGTCCAGGTTGTTTTCGGCGAGCGTTTTCAGGACTTCACCGACGCTCCAGTCCATTTCCATGATCGAGTCGCCATAGAGCCCGACTTTCGACTTTTTCCGGAACCGTGAAGAAGCGGCGAGCGGGATATGCGGGAACGTATGGGGAAAGTACAGGAAGAACGGGCGGTCCTTCGCGCGCTTGATAAAGCCGACTGCTTCCTCTGTATAGCGCTGGGTCAGCGTGTCGAGGCGGCAGTTCTGTTCGAGAATCTCCGTATTCCGCATCAGCAAACGCGGAGTCATGTCGTTGCTATACGGAATACCGAAGTATTCATCGAATCCGCGGTTGGTAGGAAGGTATTCCGGCCTGGATCCGAGATGCCACTTGCCGACGCACATGGTCTGGTAGCCGGCGCCCTTCAGCATCTGGCCGATCGTGGTCTCGGACGCGGGAATCCCTCGGTCGTCGTCGGGGAACAGAATGCCCTCGAGACCGATACGGTTGGGATAGCGGCCCGTCAGAAGACCGGCGCGTGACGGGGTACAGACGGAGCTGGTCGAACAGAACTGCTCGAAGCGGATGCCCTCGCTCGCCATGCGGTCCAGGTTGGGCGTCGGTATGCGAGAGCTATAGCACCCGAGATCGCCGTAGCCCAAATCGTCGGCGAGTATAAAGATGACGTTGGGTTTCTGAGACTGCGCACGCGCCTGGTACCAAGCGCCGCCGAGTACCCCAGAAGCCGCCACTTCGAGGAACGCCCGTCGATTCACTGTAACTCACTAGGATACTCCCCTTAGTTACGGAGCACAATCACCCTAGACATGATCCGAGTTGTAGTACCGGGATGCGCAGGCCGTCAGCAGTGGCCGCCGCTGCCGCGACAGTCCTGGAGCCGAAATGGGCGCCTGCTGTCTCGCGCAGGTTTACCGGGCTGAGTACAAGTCGCGCAGCCGGAAGGAGCGGTACACCGGGATCGCGGCCTCGAGGGAGTAGACGGTTCGCCCGGAGGAATCGACCTCCACTCCACGGCTGTAGGCGGTTCCGGGCACCCAGCCGACGTTGAAGTGACACGTCCCTCCCTCGAGTGGCTGCGCGTTACCCAAAGCGAACGCATACGTCCCGAGATCTGCGTTGAGCAGCAGCGTGGCCGTGCGTCGCACCTCATCGAGATGGATGATCTGCCCGCGGCTGTGCGCGTCCCTGTCAAACTCGAACCGCGTGTTGCCGTTGTCGAAGACGCTCAGGTTCGAGTAGTCGCCGGTGTCGAACTCGGCGTCGTGCTGGTGTGAGAACCAGGGCCACGGATCATCGGAAATGTAACGGAAGTCACCATCTTTTCCGAGACGCCAGAGCACGTCGCCGCTGCCGGACGCATTCGCGTAATGAATTTTAACGACCCAGTCCTGGTGGCGTGATGAGTACAACAGATTCCCGTCGGGGGTGTAGGTAATCGCGTTCCCATGCACCCAGTCGTTCGTATTCGCGGGAGTGCTGAGAAACACGGTCGGGCAGCCGCCGGCCGCGCAGGTCTGGCCCAGGATGGCTTTGCGGCGAACGTCGAGGTGACCGAATGCATTCCAGAACCAGATCACCTGCATGTCGTCGTTGAGGACGATGATGATGTCGCCGAGCACGTTGTACGTGCCGGGACCTTGTATGTCGCTCATGATCTGCTCTATGCCCGCGAGCACGGCGATGTTGCCGTCGGGAAGGCGGATGGCTTCGTGATGCACACCGCCGACGTCGGGCCCGCCCATGGCCATGACCTGTTCGCTCAGGCGGGCGGAGTTGGTCTCGCGCACGGTCATTCCAACGACATCCCACTGGCGCACGAGCTGCGTCGCCTTGTCTGTCGACGGCGGCTGATCGATACCCCAGAACAGGCCACCCTCTTCGAACCGCGTGAGCTGTGACATATCGAATGGGTAGTACCAGACGAGATTTCCTCGCACATCAGTCGCGACGATCGGCGACATGAGTGCGCCTTGCAGGAGAACGGGGTAGTTCGGATTGCCGCGGTTGCCCTGGAGTACGGTTTGGGCTGCGAGACGCGTCTGCGGCTCGCCGGAGGTGAAACTGACCGAGGTTTGCGCCGTGAAGCCGGATTCGAGAACGTGGCGCGCGGAGTACGACGTCTGACCCCGCAGGCCGGCCAGGTAGAAGTTCATTGACGTGGAACCGGTGCAGACCTTCCACGGCGTGTTCTGAACGACACCGTCAGGGTCGGAAAACTGAACGCGCATGCGGTCGCCCGCCGCACACGCGGGCGCGCTGTACAGCGAAACGAGCGGATGCGACGCCTCGCTGACCACCGGCTGACCCGCCGCGACGCGCGACTGGAACCGATAAGGGGCGGCGGTGTCGGCAATCTCGCCCGTATCGAGATTGCGCACCGACAACTCAACGGTATAGTGACCTTCGTGTTCGACCGCAGTCCAGTTGAGAACGGCGAGTGGTCCGTAGTCGCGAATTACACGGAAATCGCGCCCCGGCGAGCGCTCGCGGTATCGATACCACAGGCGCGAGCCGGCAGCTGCGCCGGAAACCCGCGGTTCCCATGTGATCATCGTGCCCACTGGCGCGGGCGAGGGCAGGGAGGGCGCGAGCGTCACGGACAACTCCGCCGCAAGCGGGGTGGCAGCGACAGTGCAGAGTGACCACAGAAATAACGTTGGTAGAGGCAGCCGCATAGAACTGGTGTATACGTAAGTACCACAACCGCTCTACGCGCCGCGAAAGCGGCCAGACTGCATGCCGTGCCGCGCGCACTCATGCGAACTCAGCGGCATACCTTTGGAACAGATCCGTGTGCCGTTCGGCTCCGGGTTGGCTGCCGAGTGGTGCGCGCAATCGCCGGACAGCCGCACTCCCCTGCCGCTCGATACGGATGCGGCCGATCTTGCCGGTTTGAACTCCGGCGACCTCGGCGATCGCGAGGGCGGCATCGAAATCACGCCTCGTTCCACCGCGCGACCTGACTTCGTGCCACGATGGCCTTTGCGCTTGTGTATGCGAGATTGGCGTCCGAACCGGCTTTCGGGAAGGCGGCGGGGCGGCTGAGGGACTCGTCGTGAGGTGCAATTAATCGTTAGCCGTGTATTCGGAGGCCGGGGGGAACGGTTAACTCGATGATGTATCTGTCAGGCAGTAACTGGGCCGTCGCCGCGAGCAGACAGTCAGCAGGACAAGCGGGCGAGCGTATCGAAACCTCCGCGTCCGAAGCAGCCTTGGATGGTAACGGTCGGGTCTCACGTACAACGGTGGTCGAGATTCTTACATTGATTAACAGACCAGGCTGCGCAGACATTCCCAGCGGGAGCGACCGCACCCGGTGAGGCTGGCTGCTTTGATCGTCGCCCTGAGTGTGACTCGCATCGTATCCACATATTGGGTGTTCAACCACGTGATGGACGAGCCCACGCACATCGCGTGCGGCCTGGAGTGGCTCGAGAGGCATACGTATACATACGAGCTTCTTCACCCACCCCTTGCGCGTGTGGCAGTGGCAATGGGGCCGTGGCTGCTGGCAACTCGCAACGTGGACGGGAGAGAACTGCCCTCGAAGAACCCGCTCGTGCTTTACAATTCGCGATCTTATGAAACGACGCTGGCGAGCGCGCGAGCAGGACAGCTTCCGTTCTTCGTGGCGGCTGCGTTCGTGGTTTTTCTCTGGGCCCGCAGGTTAGAGGGACCGCTCGCGGGCGTACTGTCGCTGCTGCTGTTCACGACCCTGCCATCAATACTTGGGCACGCGGGTCTGGCAACAACCGACATGGCAGTGGCAGCGGGGGTCGCTGCGGCGCTTTTCTGCCTTATCTTGTGGCTGGAACAGCCAACGCGCGCGCGCGCAGTTCTGGTGGGATTCGTCTGTGCGCTCGGCATTCTGACGAAATTCACGTTTTTTCTCTTCTTTCCGGCGGGAGCGGCAATCATATTGATACTGCGACCGTACCGGAAGCGATTCCCGCTGCTCACATGGCTGAAGCGGGTTGCGCTCGCAGTCCTTGTATGTTTCCTCACCGTATGGGCGGGATACCGGTTCGGAGTTACACACGGGCCAGCGGGTGAAGTGTATCTCGGCCTCAGGGAAGGTTATGAGGACAATCTCGCCGGTCGCGACGCCTACTTACTCGGCGAGCGGAGCAGTTCCGGCTGGTGGTATTTCTTCCCGGTCGTCTTGTTCTATAAGACGCCGCTGCCGTTCCTGGCTTTGGCAGTCGCGGGCGGCATTCTCGCATTTCGGAGAGGCCGAGGATTATGGACGCCATTCCTGTGCGCCGTTGCGATGCTTGCGGTCGTGCTGCCGAGCCGCATCAACCTCGGTGTTCGACACGTGCTGCCGGTCTATCCGCTGCTTGCCATCACTGCCGGATGCGCCGCTGCGTGGATGCTGCGGTCGCAATCGCGTGCTGTGAAAGCGGCGTGTCTGTTGCTGCTCGCCTGGCACGGCGGAGCCTCCGCGCTGGCACATCCTGACTACACTGCATATTTCAATGAGCTTGCCTGGGGCGAGCCGGAATGGATCCGCGTGGACTCGGACCTGGACTGGGGACAGAACGTCGCCCGGCTCGGAAGGCGGCT
>DASSSG010000406.1:0-7351 GCA_035708545.1 Bryobacteraceae bacterium
ACGGTGCCGCGCCGTAGCTGACGGTGACCGTCAGTGCCTGCGGACTCGCATTGCTAACCGATATGGCGACCCCCGATGCGGCATCGGTCCATGTCTGACCCGCAACCAGGGCAGGGTCCGTCCACGCATCGGTTTCCGGCGTGAAATCGAGCAGGTTGGTCGTATAAAGACTCGTTTGCGCATCCTGATAATGGACGAGAGCCCCGGCGAAAACCTGGTTGTTGGACAACATACTCGGGAAGGTCGAATCGTAATCCCCGATCGGCTGGCGGTACTCGAGCCACAGCCACGCGTCGTTTCCGACGCCCCGCCGGATCCTGAGCGCCTTGAGCCCGCCAGGTCCGCTCTCCCACGGAGTCAGGGTGAACCCCCCGCCGGCCTCTACGGTTTGGAACTCGACACCGTCGCGTATCCACCCCAACTGTGCCTTGTGAGGCGCAGAATACTGCCCCAGACTCCACGCACCCAGCGTCGAGAACCAGTCGCCGAACTCCGAGATGGTTCCCGCAGCGCCCAAAGGTCCGAGTGCTTCCGTCCCGAAATCGCGCGTGCCCGCGTGGAACAGCGAAAAATTATGGCCCACCTCGTGCGTGACGAGCTGAACACCTTTTGTTCGCGGGGTCATGAGGTCAGCTCGCAGGTAAGCCGTTGTCGCGTTGAATTGCCCATCGGGAGAGGCGAGGAGAGCGCACGGGCTGGTAGACAAGCCGGCCCAGCCGCAACCGATGTCGGGCAGAACTATAAACAGCCGGTTCACCGTGGTGAAATCGAGGTCGAGAGCTGCGGCCGTGATGGCGTCCGCCCGCAAGCGCTCCAGATCCGCGCAGGTGTAGGACCCACTCAGCGTGTAAGGTCCGTACACACCACCCGTGGGCCACGTTTTGCCGTAGGAGGCTTCCCGCCAGAATCCGTCGAGTGACGGCCCCTGCGCTCCGAAGAAGACATCGCGCACCTCTGCCGAGGTTACGGCCGGTACGACATTGGGGAATGTCACCAGAAGCACCGCCGTGTTCTGAGCACCCGCGGTGCTGCACGCGGGAGGTGCCGTCTGGATCGTGGTGTTGGTGACCGCCATCACTGTTTTCACTCTCATGCCTGTCACCTCGACCGCTGACCCGCAGACCGAGAAAGCAGGTTCGCCGTCGCCAAAGTACAATTCGACGTGTTCGTCGCCCAGAGCCAAACGGGCAATGCTCTTCGACGACGCAAGATTCTCGTCATCGACGGTCCACCGCTCGACCGCACCCTGCCACGTCCCGTTAGTCTCGAGCAACGAAGCTGCTTCGGGATATTCAGCGGCCAGCTTCGACAGCGTTTCGGGAGGCAAGGCCAGCGGAATGGCCTCCGCTGGATTCTCGCGGATGAGTGCGTCCAGCGCGGCTGCGCGTTCCGCAATGAGCCTGGTCGACTCGCTGCGCGCAGTCGCGCGCAAACCCGGGCCGCGCGAATCTTTTTCGGCGTGCAGGAGCGCCACTTCACGATTCAGATCGCGCACTCGATCCGCGTGGGCGTTCGCCTGGGCATTCGCGGCGGCAATGGATCCCAGCAGCACCAGGGCGAAGTTCAGAAGAGTTCTCTTGGATTGCATTTAATCCTCAAAAGGTAACACGTAGTGTTACAAATGATACATAATTTGAGTATGCTAGATTACGTACAATACCTGCTGTACTAGTACGCACGTACCAGTGACGTTCCTGGCCAATGTTGAACCGGAGTTGACGCCAGTGGAAAGTAGGGCTACACCCTGGAACCGCTGCCGCTGATGCGGTGACTCCAAAGGCAGTGGTACTAATAGACTTCTTTCGGTCATTTCGTCCGCAATGCGGGCGGGTCTCGGTGTGCGCGAATGCGGATACGCTCTTGAGCGGAACAGGGAGGTTCCTCGATGAACAGCGATCAACGCCGTCGGGACTTTCTGAAGAACATCACCATCGCGACCTCAGCCACGCACTCCGGGGCGGCCGCGCAGGGCCTGCCCGCTGAGGAGGAGCCGAAGCCGGCAAGGCCGGCAGCTCCGGTCCGCAAAACCGTCCGTTATCCGAGAATCTTCAGCGGGCGCAACCTGGCCATGCTCGCCTTCCCGTTGGGCGGAGTCGCCGCGGGCAGCGTGAGCCTCGGCGGACGCGGTCAGCTGCGCGATTGGGAGATCTTCAACCGCCCCGACAAGGGCCGCTCGCCCGCCTATGCGTTTCCCAGCGTCTGGGCAAAGGTGGGCACGTCAGAGCCCGTGGCACGCGTGCTCGAAGCCAGGCTCCTGCCGCCCTACCACGCCGCATCCGGCCTCAGTCCCGGCGAGGTAGCCGGGCTTACTCGACTCGACGCAGCGACATTCACGGGTGAGTATCCGCTCGCCACCGTCGCCTTTCGCGATCGCAAGCTGCCCGTGAAGGTCGCGCTCGAAGCCTTCTCGCCGTTCATTCCACTGGACGCCGATGAATCGGGCCTCCCGGTAGCGATCCTGCGTTACCGCGTGACGAACCCACGGAAACAGCCTGCGAAGGTATCGATCGCGTTCTCCCTTGACAACCCGGCCGGCGTCGATCTGCGAATACGTCGCGCCGCCCAGGCTGCGGCCGAGCGTAAGAACGAATTTCGCAGCACCGGGCCGCTCAGCGGTCTTGTGATGACCAACCCCGCGGTTACCGGCGAAGCGCCTCTTGCCGGTTCGCTTGCCCTGTGCGTGGTCGCCAGCGGCGGGCAGGTGTCGTATCTGCGCGGCTGGCCGCGCGCCAAGTGGTGGGCCAGCCCTCTGCTGTTCTGGGACGATTTCTCGACGGATGGCATGCTCGGACCCGAGGCGGCGCAACGCAACGCAGTCGGTTCCCTCTGCCTACAGCGCGAGATCGCGCCCGCTGCCGAAGCCGAATACACCTTCCTGCTGGCGTGGCATTTCCCGAACCGAACGCCCGCATGGTGCGGCTGGTCGGCGCCGAAGGGAGACGAGAATCGCGTCATCGGCAACTATTACTGCCGGCGATTCCGCGACGCCTGGCATGCGGCCGAGTACACCGCCACCAACCTGCCGTCGCTGGAAAGGCGCATGCGCCAGTTCCTTGCTGCGGTGCGCGAATCGACCGTCCCGCCACCGATCAAAGAAGCGGCGATGGCGAACCTGTCAACCCTCGCCACGCCTGTGTGCTTTCGGACCGCCGACGGGAGGTTCCGCGGCTTCGAGGGCGCCAACGACGACAGCGGCTGCTGCTTCGGCAACTGCTCGCACGTCTGGAACTACGAGAGCGTCACGCAACATCTCTTCCCCACCCTTGCGCGCTCGCAGCGTGAAGCCGGCTTTGAGACTGCGACTCGCATGGAGGGCGTGCTGCCCATCCGCGTTCAGTTGCCCGAGGGAAAGCAGACCACCGGCACCACCGCCATCGACGGCACCATGGGCCAGATCATTCGTACGTGTCTCGACTGGAAGCTTTCGGGCGACCTGAGCTGGCTCCGTGCAATGTGGCCGAATGTTCGGAAAGCGATGGAGTTCGCGTGGATTGAAGGCGGCTGGGACGGGGACCGCGACGGCGTTTCAGAAGGCGTGCAGCACAACACTTTCGATGTCGAGTTCTACGGTCCGAATCCGATGTGCGGTATCTACTATCTCGGCGGGCTGCGCGCGTGCGACGAGATGGCGCGCGCTGTCGGAGATGGCGAATTCGCCGCCAGATGCCGGGACCTGTTTACAACCGGCAGTAAGTGGATCGACACCAATCTGTTCAACGGCGAATACTACATTCAGAAGGTCCGCGGTATCCCGGTAGAGAAAACGGCGAAACCGTTGATCTCGCGCGGCGGCGCTGAAGACCCTCAGAACCCGGATTTTCAGGCCGGCGATGGCTGCCTCAGCGACCAGCTCGTCGGCCAGTACGTGGCGGCCGTCGCCGGCCTCGGGTCGCTTGTCGATCGGGCAAAGATTCGTACGACTTTGCAGTCGATCTGGAAATACAACTACCGCCGCAGCCTCGCCGAGCATGATTCCGTAGAACGCATATATGCGCTCAACGACGAAGCCGGGCTCCTGATCTGTGACTACGGTCGCGCCAAACGGCCGCGTATTCCGTTCCCCTACTTCTCGGAAGTGTGGACCGGCCTGGAGTACGAGATCGCGACCCTGATGCTGCACTACGGGATGGAGAACTCGGCGCTCGAGATTATCGAGAACACACGCCTGCGCTACGACGGCGAGCGGCGCAACCCCTGGGATGAACTGGAGTGCGGCCACCATTATGTGCGTGCTATGGCGGCGTGGTCCGCCTTCCTCGCGGCCAGCGGTTTCCGCTACGATGGCGCGGCGAAGCTGGTCTCGGTTGCGCCGAAGCTGCCGTTGGCGAAGTTCTCCTCGTTCTGGTCGACAGCAACCGGCTGGGGCACATTCTCGCGGATGCTGCACAACGGCCGGACGCGATTTGCTCTGTCGGTACTTTCCGGCAAGCTGCCCTGCGGCGCCGTCGAGCTCGCCTCCGCGGCCGGCGGCCGCAAAACGTCCATAAAGCTGGGAACGAAGTTGCTGGCTCACAAACTGCACAGCACCGCGAAGCTGGTGACGCTTGTTCTCGAGGAGCCCGTCGACCTGCCTGCGGGTGACCACCTTGAAATCGAAACGTAGTGCGTCGAGACCGCTGCTGGTGCTGGTCGGCGGATTTCTCGGGGCGGGGAAGACCACACTGTTGCTGCGAGCCGCGGCGGACCTGCGGCAGGCAGGCGTTCGCGTTGCGCTGATCACGAACGACCAGGGGGGAGCGCTGGTGGATACGAAACTCGCGGCCAGCTCCGGTATCGATACTCAGGAGATCGCCGGTGGTTGTTTCTGCTGCCGATTATCCGACTTTACCGCTGCAGCCGAGCGCCTTCTGCTCCATGGTCCGGAAGTGATCTTCGCCGAGCCTGTCGGGAGCTGCATCGATATTTCAGCGACTGTGCTGCAACCTGTCAAGGCATTCTGGGCCGATCGTTTCCGGCTTGCTCCGTTCACCGTGCTCGTGGATCCGTCTCGAGCGCGCGAACTGCTCGTGCCGGACGCAGACCCATCGCTCGCTTACCTTTTCCGCAATCAGATCGCCGAGGCCGACCTGGTTTGCGCAGCGAAGTCCGATCTCTACCAGGCCACTCCGGGAATGCACGAGATCGCGGCCATGCGGCTGAGCGCGCGCACCGGCGAGGGCGTCTCGCAGTGGCTGCGGGAAGTGCTGGCGGGTAACCATATCGCGGGAGGGCGCGTTCTCGATGTCGACTACGACAGGTACGCTGACGCGGAGGCGGCGCTCGGCTGGCTCAATTGGCATGGCACAGTTCGCGTACGGCCTGGTGTGAGCCCCGCGTTGCTCGTCGGCCCGCTCCTCGAAGATATCGACCAGCAGTTGATCGATGCCGGTGTGGAGATCGCACACCTGAAGATCCTGGATGGGACGGAGAGCGGTTTTGTGAAAGCCGCCATCTCCCGGAATGGCGAGGAACCGAGCGTCGAGGGCGCGCTCGACGCTTCCCCTGCGGAGCGTCACGAAATCGTGATTAACCTCAGGGCGTGCGCATCCCCGCAGTTGCTCGAAGCGGTCGTGAGGCAGGTGACGGCGAAGCTGCCCGGCACACTGGCAACGGTTCACCTTGAGTGCTTCCGTCCTGCTCGGCCGAATCCGGAGCGGAGGATCGCGCAGCCGTTGCGCGCACAAGCGCGTGCGCCGGGCCGCGGCTGACGCTGCTGTAACCGTGTTTTGCGCCATCCGCCGTGCCGTCATGCGTCATTCTGCTGTCGAGGTTTCCGCAATCCGCAATGTATTCACCCGTCTCGGACGACCGGCTCCGCTGCCCATCTCACGGACACGTGAAAAACAGCCGCTCGTGCGGAACTGTAGCTGGCTCCTCGCGCCGCCGCAGGATACCTCTCCGCGGTGCCTGGCATCCATCCGATAGTGCTTAACGAGGGATCGCCTGCGGTTTACCCGGCAACCCGCAGCCGCGCGCCAGGACTGCTTCGACTGATCCGTCAGTTCGGTCCGGGCGTGATCAGCGGCGCGGCGAATGACGACCCCTCGTGTATAGTCACCTATTCGATTGCCGGGGCGACGTTCGGATATTTGACGCTCTGGACGTCTCTGTTCGCGATGCCGCTCATCGCCGCCGTGCAGCTCATGTGCTCCAGACTCGGCATGGTCAGCGGTCGAGGGTTGGCTGGTGCCGTGCGTGTGAACTACTCAAAGTGGATTCTCTTTCCGCTCTGCGCCCTGCTGGCCGTTGCCAACGTTATCGAACTCGGAGCCGATCTGGGCGGCATGGCCGACGTTACGCAGATGCTCACGGGCATATCGGCTTCGTTTTGGATTCTCTTGTACGGAATTACCGTCGCCGGCTTGCTGTTCCTGCTGTCCTACTCGAGAATTCAGCGCATTTTCAAGTGGTTGTGTCTCGCATTATTTGCCTATGTTGCCGCCGGGTTCCTCTCGCGACCCGATTGGCGGGACGTTGCGTGGAACACGTTTGTTCCGCAGGTCCGATGGTCGCGCGAATACCTCTCCGTCCTGGTTGCCGTGCTCGGTGCGACTCTCTCTCCGTATTTCCTGTTCTGGCAGGCTTCGCAGGAGGTTGAAGCCGAGTACTCCATCGGGCGGCGTACGGTAGCCGAGCGAAGAGGCGCGTCCGCGGCCGAGCTCGACAGATCCAGGCTGGATGTCTTTGCGGGATCGTTCATCTCGAAATTGATCACGTACTTCATCACAATGACGACTGCGGCAACCCTGTTCGCCGCCGGGCAACGCGAAATCCGGACCGCGAAAGATGCGGCGGCTGCGTTGCAGCCGCTGGCCGGCGACGGTGCCTTCCTGCTGTTTGCCATCGGCGTTATCGGAACAGGAATGCTGGCCGTGCCCGTGCTGGCTGGATCGTGCGCCTACGCCTGGTCGGAAGCCATGCGATGGCGAGCGTCCCTGGAAGTAAAACCCCGCTTCGCACCGAATTTCTATGCGGTTCTGTTCGTCGCCGTCGTGATCGGCCTGACCCTGATCTACACGGGTCTTAACGTTGTGCAGATGCTGTTCTGGGCATCGATCGTTAACGGTCTGCTTGCGCCCGTTTGTATTCTTCTGGTCGTGCTGCTTACGACTAATGCAAAAGTTATGAATGGCAGCCCGATCCGCGGGTGGCTTCGTGTGTTCGGCTGGCTGAGTTTTGCCGTGACTGCGGTGGCTGCTGTGGCAATGATCTTTACTGCTGCGGCCGATTGATTATCCTGATCATTCGACATCTTTCGGCTCTGATTCATCTGCTCGTCAGCGCCGTTCCTGGCAAAAGCCCCGCTCCCGGCTCTCACGCTCGTGACCGCTTCGATCATCTCAACTGGCCCACTTTTGTTTGAAACGTTTTC
>DASSSG010000407.1:0-10447 GCA_035708545.1 Bryobacteraceae bacterium
TTGTCAGGCCTTTAACAACATTCGACACAGAAACATCAACGCTCGCTGAAATCGAAAAACGACTCGCCCCTGGGCTCTCCGCCAGTACATCACACGGAAGGCCTTCATCCTCACGTGGATGGTCTCCAGCGGACGGAACGAAACATTTCAGAAGACGAACTTCAGCCCCAGCTGCATCGTCCGGTTGCCGCTGGCGCTGGTAATCACGCCGAACTGGCTGTTTGCCAGATCGAGTGAGGCCGGCCGGTTCCAGGTCTTCTGGTTCCACAAATCGAAAATCTCGAGCTTGATATCGGCCGTGGCCTCCTCTAAAATCCGGAAGCCCTTCGCAATCGCCGCGTTCGTTCGGTATACCGGGAAGCTCCTGACATTGCCGATAAACCGGGGCGCATTTCCGAAAGGATTCACCGCCGGGTTGATGCGGCGTACAAATACACCGGAGTTGATCGGTACGAAAAAGTTATCGACGCTCGGGTCAAACTTGTCGCCCTGCGTCGCAGCGCGCCATTCGTGCGATGTAATGTCCGGCCGCGCCGTTCCCCCTCTCAGGTTGTTCGAATACGCCGAATCGACCACGCCGATCGGGTAGCCGCTCTGAGCGAACATGAATGAGCTTATGTTCCAGTTTCCCAACAGCCGGCTCGCGACGCCACCGGTCAGATACCGTCTGCCTTTTCCGAACGGCAGGTCATAACTGCCTGTCAGCTTGAACATGTGGGGCAGATCGAGCACGCCGTACGATTTCTCGACGCGGCGGTTGTAATGATTTTGCGCGCCGCCGGCGCCGATACCCGCACCCACAACCCCGGCGATCCACGGTTCCGACGAATCGGCGTCCGTCAGCAGCTTTGACCACGTGTAACTCGCGAGCAACGTCAGACCGCCCGAGAAGCGCTTCGTCGTTTTCAGAATCATCGCGTGATACGTCGAGTTTCCGCTGTGGTTCATCATGCCCCCGGTGCTCACGCCTGTATACTGTGGGAACCGGCGGAGTGCCTGACCGAGGGTCGCGTTGTTGCCCATCAACTGTTTGAAATTGGCGAACGGCGGCCTGAAAGCGAGTGCGACGACTTCGGGGTCGTCGATCTGTTTGTTCAGCAATGTTCCGAGATACGCGTATTTCGGGTCGATCTGCATCACGTTTACCCGATCCGATGCCAGGTGCGTGCCCTTGCTGCCGGTGTAGGTTGCATCAAACACGTACGTCCCCACGGCGCGGGACAGGGCAAAGTTCCAGCTGATGGTCTGTGGCAGGCGTCCAGTTTCGTCCGCGCCCCACCACGGCACGCCGAATCCGGCGTTGAACCCGGGATTGATGAACGGCGGCATCTCCCATCCGGGGACACCCTTGTCCCACTGGAATGCCGAATTGACGCCCTGATCCGGTGAGGACCAGCTCGGGCTGTTTGCGAATCCGTTGTTGGCGCCGCCGAGACCGGGCGCCTTGTTGGACGCGTAGAAAATTCCGCCGCCGGCGCGAACAACGAAGGCCGGTGTGAGTTGATACGCCAGTCCGAAGCGGGGGCCCCAGCCGGCCGCGTTGTTCCACAGATTCCGGCGGCCCTCACGCCCGGGACCACTGCCGAGAAATCGAAGCGCTCCGGGATACCCGCTTGCGGCAGGGTTCGGCAGGTTCGGATCGAAGAACGAGAATTTGTCGTGCTTCTCGTAAACGCCGATGTTGACTTCGTAACGCAGACCCGCGTTCATGGTCAGCCGGGGAGTAATCTTCCAGTCATCCTGTACGAAAAACGCATGGTACGGGAAGCGCAGCGCCTGGGTGTTTGGGACTGTGAAATTTCCACTGTAGACTTCGCCGAGCATGAAGCTCGCAAATGCATTGCCCGATCGCCCGCTGTTATCACCCGGCACCGCAGTGCTGAGCCGGTTGAAGCTGTAAGTTCCGGCCGCATTATTTCGGTTGTTGATATTCAGCATCAATATCTGATAGCTGTAGCCGAACTTAAAACTGTGGCTGCCGCGAACCCACGTGAGATTTTCGTCCAGGCCGTAAACCGTGTGATACTCATCCCACAATTTCGAGCTGTCCCAGCCCGTGTAATTGTCGTTGGCGAAACCAACCGAAGGAAAGCCGTAATTGTTAAAGGGATTGTTCTTTACGTTCCCGCCCAGCTTGTCGCCCCAGTTCTGCCCGAACGGTTCGACCGTGATATCGTGCTCAGGGTGTGTCAGGCGGTGCGCTCCGATGGTCAGAACATTAACGACCGTCGGGGTGAACACGTGCGTGTCGTTCAGCCGGCCGACATTGCCGTAATACTGGTCGCCGCGGTAATAGCGGCGGCCGTTTGAACTTGCGAACGGGAACGGAAGGCCCGCCCAGTTCCGCGGGTTCGCATAGTCGCTGTCGTAGGCATTGTTGAAGTACTCACCATTTCTCGTATACGTAAAGGACAGCCGGTTCTTCGTTCCGAAGCTCTGATCTATCTTGGTCACATATGCGTTCTCGATGCGCTTCTTCGGCTCCGTGCCGGTTGAAATGAAGTTGCGGACCAGGCCCGGCGCGTTTGGTTTCGGATAGAAGGCCGCGATGGCTCGCGACAACGGGCTGAGTCGATTCTGGGGAATTCTGTTGCCTTCGAACGGCTCTCTGGTGAAACCGCCTCTGCCGTCGCTCCGCGTTGTCCCTGGGTCATAGATGGGGATTACCGCGCCGGCAGCTGTCTTCCAGTTAGAGAAGTCACCCGTGATCATCTCGGGCGGCGGGATCGTCAATTGCGGCGCGTCCACCGTCTGCGGGAAGCGATAGCCTTCGTATGAGAAGAAGAAGTAGCTCCTGTTCCTGCCGTTGTACACCTTCGGCAGGTAAATCGGACCACCGACATTGGCGCCGAAGTCGTTCCGGTGGAACACCGCCTTTCTGCGGCCAAGCTTGTTATTCAGCCAGCTGTTCGCGTTCAAACGCTGCGTTTGATAGTAGTCGAACAGCGAACCGTGCAGGTCGTTGGTGCCCGATTTCGTTGTGATGCTGATGTTCCCGCCGCTTGCACGGCTGTCTTCCGCCTTGAAAGCCGCCGTTTCAATGCGAAATTCCTGGACTGCATCTACGGCCGGGGTAAGGCGGTTCATATATCCAACGTGGTTGCGCCAGCCCATCTCGACCGACAAACCGTCGACACTCACATTCCAGTCGTGCTGCTGGCCGCCGCCGACCTGCAGGTCGTCCCATGCGCTCTCGCCATTGCCGCTCTTGACCTGCGGCATCATCATCATGATGCTGAAGGCATTGCGCATACCGCCGCCAATGCCGGCGACCGCGAGAGGCATATCGTTTACGAGCTTGTTCTCCATTACTGTGGAGACTTCCGTGGACTCCGTCTTCAGCGGCGGCGCCTCCGCTGTCACCTGGACGCGCTCGCTGGTCTGCCCGATCTCGAGCGCGACATCCACGCGTGCGTTGTCATTGCTGGACAGCCTGATACCGGAACGCGTCCAGGTCTTGAACCCTGTTAGCGAGACGCTCAGTTCGTATGTGCCGACCTGAAGACTCGGGATAACGTAGTTGCCCGTGCTTGACGTGACGGTCTGGGCCCTCACACCCGTCGCGCTGTTGGTCGCAATCACAACCGCATCGGGAATCACGGCGCCGCTCGAATCGGTGACCAGGCCTGTTATTGTTCCCGTCGTCGACTGCGCAAGACACGTTGACAGCCCGGCAAGGACGAGCGCCCCAGCCGTACAGATCCGGAGTGAGTTCACGATCTTACACCCCCTCAGATGGCGTGAAGTATAGCATGTATTTTCTGTTAAGATTTTGGCGATTCATGGGAGCGGCGGTCGTCGGGCGAACCGTATCGGCCCGCACGGCGGCATGACGCCCTCGACGGTCAATATGAAAAGAAAAACAGCTCTCGCAACCGTCGTCGTCCTGCTCGCGGCGATGGCCCCGGTGGCGGTATTTGCTGCCGCTAAGGACGTTCCCAGGCAGGTTCTCGCCTTCTACTACGGGTGGTACGGCAACCCCCAGACGAGCGGCCGATGGCTCCACTGGCGGGATGTCGATGAAGCCGGGAAGAAGATCTCCAGCTCTCAAAATTGGCCAAAGCTCGGACCTTACGACAGCCACAATCCGAAAATCGTTGAACAGCACTACAAGTGGGCCAGGAATGCTGGCCTCACCGGCTTCATCGTCACCTGGTGGCGGCAGGGCGATTTCCACGACCAGGGACTGCCGCTGATGCTCGATACCGCGAAGAGAAACAGGATGAGTGTGACCGTCTACTACGAAACGGCGCCGCCGCGCGGCAACCCTGCCGTTGAGGGCGCCGTTTCTGACATCATCTACATCCTGGAGAGATACGGCAGGCACCCGGCCTGGCTAAGAGTCGACGACAAACCTGTGATCTTCGTCTACGGTCGTGCGATCGGTGAGCTGAAACTTGATGGCTGGAAACAGGTCATCGAGAAAGTGAACGCGAAATACCCGGCCGTGTTTATAGGTGACCGCATCTCGGCCGAGGCAGCGGAGATCTTTGATGGAATTCACACCTACAACCCGACGGGGCAGACCGCGCGCAAGCCTCCTTCTGAACTTCGCGAGTGGGCCAAAGCCAGTTTCCCGAAGGCGGTCCAGACCGCCGGGCACAAGATTTCCACCGTCACCATTATTCCCGGTTATGACGACACGACTCAGAAGCGCAAAGAGCCTCGCCCGATCACCAGCCGCCACAACGGACAGACCTACGACATACTGTGGCAGGAGGCGATCGCCGCGAATCCCGACTGGGTGCTCATTACAAGCTGGAATGAGTGGCACGAAGGGAGCGAAATCGAGCCGTCGCTCCAGGATGGCGATCGCGCGCTCCGGCAAACCGCCAGATATACAAAGCAGTTTCTGAAAGCTCGAAGAAACGCGAAAAACCGAATGCGAGCAGCATCATAACGGCGCGTATGTTAAGCGAGCGCATTCCCCTCCTCATCTCTCTCGGCGCATGGCTCTCGGCATTCTGTGCCCTGCCAGCCGAGCGCCCATTCATCGTCGGTGTCTGCGCTCATTTCGGCCAGGGTAAAGGGCATCTCCCGGGCAACCTGAGCCTGATGAAACAAGCGGGCGTGGTGTCGTTCCGGGACGAGCTTGCCTGGCGGAGCCTGGAGCGAGCCAGGGGCCAGCTTCAGGTGCCGCAGCAGTTCACGGATTTCATCCTCGAGAGTGTGAAGCAGGGCCTCGAACCTATGCTGATCCTCGATTACGGCAATCCGTTCTATGACAAAGGCGATAAGCCGCTCTCGCCGGAGGCGATCGAAGGCTTCGTCAGATACTCCGAATTTGTGGTGACGCACTTCAGGGGAAAAGTGAAGCATTACGAGGTATGGAACGAGTGGGACATCGGCATCGGCGGCACCACGCCGGGAACAGCGGAAGATTACGTCAGGCTGCTCGCCGCCGTTTACCCTCGCATCAAGAAGGTTGACCCGTCCATCATCGTCTACGGAGGAGCGATGACGCCGGGCGGCATACGGAACGGCTGGATGGAGCGCATGCTGAAAGCAGGCGCGCTGAACTCCCTCGACCAGGTATCAATTCATACCTATAACTACAGCAACTCCGGCCGCGAGCGCACTCCCGAAGCCTGGGCATCCTGGATGAAGGACATCGAGGCGCTGATCGATAAGTACAGAGGCGGAAAGAAATACCCGCTCGTGGTTACCGAGATGGGCTGGCCCACGCAGATCGACCGCCGCGGCACGCCTCCTTCGGTTTCGGCGGACTATCTGGCGCGCATGTACCTGCTCGGCCGGACCATACCGGCGATGAGAGGCATCTGGTGGTACGACTTCCAGGATGACGGCTGGCAGGCCTCGTACAACGAGAACAACTTCGGCCTTGTCCGTCCGGACCTGACGCCGAAACCCGGTTACTTCGCGCTGGCCGATATTTCCCGCGTGGTCGGCACGGCCGAGTTCGTGGGCCGCGTCGAAACCTCCGATCCCGAAATCTGGGTGCTGAGATTTCGAACCGCTGATCGCAAAGGTGTGCTTGCGATGTGGAGTGCTCACGAGGATGACGGCTGGCAAATAACGCTGCGCAAT
Organism: Bryobacteraceae bacterium; assembly: GCA_035708545.1. Taxonomy (GTDB): domain Bacteria; phylum Acidobacteriota; class Terriglobia; order Bryobacterales; family Bryobacteraceae; genus DASSSG01. The sequence goes on from DASSSG010000407.1 coordinate 6,049, forward strand.
AACGGGAATCTGTCGCCGCTCGTTGTAACGGAGGTTGGACACGGTTCAGTGACTCGTGAATGGGGCGCGCGCAATTGGGCGGAAGCACGCACGGCTGCGGCGATTCCGAATGAGCTGCAATTGGTGGTGCGCGGCACGCCCTGGGTTATCACGGGCGACCTCGCGGACGTTTCCATTACGGAAGTGAAGAGGCGCGAGCAGCCGGAAGCGATGCGTGGCGGTGTCTTCCTGCGCTGATCAGCGCGGGTGTAACGAAATGCGAGGATGTGAACTCACAGAGCGTGTTTCGGAAGCCCGTCGGTGCGATCGAGTTAGGGGTGCGCTTGTGCCCACTTGAGATACTCGTCTACCGTGTAGAACGTCCGGTGTCGATACAGGCGGCCGTGATCCTCGACCGGATGTGTCCAGTCGTACCTCCATGAATCGCCCGTTTGCTTCATCCACGCCTTCAGCCGCTGGTCGACATCCGAAACCAGCCGTCGGGCAGCCGGATCGGGAGCCAGATTGTTCATTTCGTACGGATCGTTCTCGAGATCAAAGAGGAGCCACGGTTCCGCTTCGCGACGCGCGTACATGTATCGCGATGTGCGGACACCACGCCACGAGTGCGCGGTGCCGTCACCTCGGAAGGGTCCGAAGATCTGGAAGAAGGCTGACTCGGGGCCGCTTGCACGGAGTCCCCGGATCACGCTGGACAGGTCGGTGCCCTGCAGGCCCCGCGGCGGTTTCACTCCGCACAGCGACAGCAGCGTCGGAACGAAGTCGATATGCGAGAAGAGGGCCTGCTCGACGGGGCCGGATTTCACCAGCCGCGGGTACCGCAGGACTCCGGGAACGCGAACCGACTCTTCCCACGGCTTTCGCTTGAGGCGCAGACCGTGCGAGCCGAGCATGTCGCCGTGATCCGAAGACACAAGCACGATCGTGTCGTCGCCCATTGCCCAGTCGTCAAGCTGCTTCACCATGCGCCCGATCTGCTCGTCCACCGCAGTGATCGCGCCATAATACGCGGCGAGCTCGTTACGTCCAGGCGCGCGGTCCTCTTGTTTCCAGTTCGGGCGCAGCGTCAGGCGCGCCGGCTCGTACATGCGCATGTACTGTTCCGGGGCGCCATAGGGGTCGTGAGGCGGACCCATGAACGTCATCAGACAGAACGGGCGCCTGTCGGTGCGGCTGCCGTCGAGAAACTCCAGCGCGAGGTCGGTCCAGGCCTCCGCTTCGAACTTCTTTATTGGTATGGGCGCCGGTGTGTCCCGGAAGTACTGGGTATCGAAATGGCGGTGGCTGCACTCGTTCGCCGCCCAGAATTCGAAGCCCTGCCTGCGCGGGCCGGGCGGGACGAAGCCGGGCAGGCGCGGGCCGCCGTCCAGGTGCCACTTGCCGATGAAGCCGGTGCGGTAGCCATTCCGGCGCAGGACCTCGCCGATCGAGATGTGATCTTCGCGAAGCCGCAGGTCATTGGCGACCATACCGTTCTTGTGGCAGTATTGGCCGGTCATGAGAATCGCGCGCGCCGGACAGCAGACCGGCGAGTTCGCGAGAGTGTTGCGGAAGAGAATCCCCTGCGACGCAAGCCGGTCGAGCGACGGAGTGCGAACCTCGCCGTTGCCCATCGAGCCCATGTCCTGACCGCGCATCTGATCGGGCAGAATCAGCAGAATGTTGGGGCGGCGGGAAGTCCGCAGCAGCGGAGCGGCGGCGCCCGCCAGCAGTTGCCGTCGCGTTGACAACGCCATCAGGAACGCCCCCAAAGTGGCTCTTTCATCTGCGCATTCATCGCCAGCCACTCTTCCTGGAGCCGTCGCGCGACATCGGCCTTGTCGGCCGCGAGATCGCGCGTCTCCGAGAGGTCCGCGGCGAGATCGAAGAGCTGCCACCGGGGCTCGCCTCCGCCGCGTTCAAACTGCCGCACCAGCTTCCAGTTGCCACTCCGGATCGCGCCGTTTCGGTTGTAGCGCCAGAAGAGCGACTCATGCGGCGCGCGTCCCGCAGCCAGCGCCGGCAGCAGGTGAGCGCCATCGCCCGACGCGCGGCCTCCCGCGGCGGCTATGGCGGTCGCAAAAATGTCGAGCGATATTACCGGCCGGTCAAAGACAACTCCCGCGGGCAGCCGGTCTTTCCATTGCATCAGGAAAGGAACCCGAATGCCGCCCTCGAAAAGCTGTCCCTTGCCTCCGCGCAGCGGCAGATTGCTCGAAGTCAGCTCCGCCGTCGGTCCCCCGTTATCGCTGAGGAAGAACACGACTGTGTCCTGGTCGAGCTTCAACTCTCGCACCGTCGCGAGCACCGAGGCGATACCGTCGTCGAGACTCGCAAGCATCGCAGCGAACACACGCCTGTGAACGTCGCCGACCTGCTCGAAACGGCGCACGTACTCGGGGAGAGCCTGCATCGGGCTGTGAATCGCGTTGTACGCGAGACAGAGAAAGAACGGCCGCGCCGCCTGCCTCCTGATAAACGACACTGCTTCCCGCGTCAGCGCCTGCGTCAGATATTCACCCTCGATGACCGGCTCTCGCCCCCGCAGGATCGGATTGGCGTCGTCGTACGGCGGCTCCTTCGCGCGAAGATGCGAAACCACCGCCTTCCCATCCGGTGGGACATAGAAATGGCCCTCATGCAGAAAGCCGTAAAACTCGTCGAATCCGCGGCGCTGCGGGTGATACGCAGCGCTCCCGCCCAGATGCCACTTGCCGATCAAACCTGTCGCATAACCGAGCCTCTTCAGCTCGGCTGCGAGTGTCGTCTGCTCGAGCGGCAGTCCGACACGGGGCTCGAGATTCTTCCGCCCGATCGCATTCAGCTCATGACCGAAGCGCGTCTGGTACCGCCCCGTCATCAGGCCGGCACGCGAGGGACTGCAGACCGGCGCGGTCACATAGCCGTTTGTGAAGCGAACTCCGTTCCGAGCGATTGAATCGATGTTGGGTGTCGGAATCTGCCGGTTGCCCTGACAGCCGAGTTCGCCGTACCCAAGGTCATCGGCGACGATCAACAGTATATTCGGCTGCCTGCGCGCCTGCGGGAGGGCGCTGGCGGCAACGGCGGAGCCCAGCTGCCGGCGGGTCAGCATCTCAGCAGACATACATGCGCTCCGCGATTCGCTTCAGCTCGCGCACGACGCCGGCATTAGCCGTGTCATCGATCCGGTTCTGAAACTCGCCCGGATCGGCGATGACATCAAACAACTCACACCGTTCCCAACTGAGATAGTTCAGCTTCCAGCGGTCCGTGCGGACCATCAGGATCGGCGTTTTGCCCACGTATCTGTCGTCGCGCGTGAAAGCGTTGTGGCAGAAATAATATTCCGAATATGCGAACTCGCGTGGCGTGTATCGCCGCCCGCGCAGCAACGACGCAAAACTCCGGCCGGCGATCTCGCGCGGCGGTTTAAAGCCGCACAGATCGGCCAGCGTGGGGAACAGATCGACCTGCTCGATAATTTCGTGTCTGCATTCGCCGCTCGCAATCTCTCGCGGCAGACTGACAATCAGTGGCACGTTCACCGACTGTTCGTACATATTGTGCTTCGTCCACATGCGGTGCGCGCCCGCCATCTCGCCGTGATCCGACGTGTAGACAACCACGGTGTTCTTCTCGAGGCCGAGTTCGCGCAGCGTCTCGTACACGCGGCCCACGCAGGCGTCCATCTGGCTGATGTTGCCGTAGTAACCGCGCAGTGACTCGAGCAGCTCCGCCTCGCTCTGTTGGTACCAGCCGCGCTCGCGGGCGCGGATCAGATGCCCGGAGAAGCCGTCCTGCAGCTCGTGTTCACCGCGTTTCGGCAGCGCCAGCGCGACCGGCGAGTACAGATCGAAATACCGCGCGTGCGGCACGAGCGGCGTGTGGGGCATGAAGAATGACGACCACAGACAGAACGGCCGATCGCGATTCGCGCGCAGGAACTTCACTGTCTCGCCCGCGAAGTAGTTGTCCTGAAAGAAGCGGTCCGCCAGCCGCGACGGCCTGCCCGCGGTACTTTCGGCGCTGCCCTGATCGCGACGGAGCATCTGCCGCTCCTCAGCCGTCAGAGTATTGAGGAAATCGCCTTCGTGCAGCCGGTGATCGAACCCGTGCCGCCGCGTCTCGTCCACGAAATGCATCTTGCCGATCGCGCCGGTAACGTACCCCCGCGCTCTGAAAAAGTGCGCGGCCGTGCGCACGTCGTCCGGCAACGGATCCCGGAGAATGCGGGCGCCGTGTGCGTGGGGATAGATACCGGTGATCATCGACCCGCGCGACGGCACGCACACAGGCGCCTGGCAGTACGCCCGATCGAAGCGCGTGCCCGCGGCCGCGAGCCGGTCTATGTTCGGCGTCCTGACCTCGCGATTGCCGTAGCAGCCGGTCGCGCGCGTCTGGTGCTGGTCGGACATGATGAACAGCACGTTGCGCGGGT
>DASSSG010000408.1:0-4226 GCA_035708545.1 Bryobacteraceae bacterium
AGTTCCCCGGAAACGTGATTCCTGCCTCAAACTTCGATCCGGTCGCTGTCAACGTGCTGAAGTACTATCCGCTGCCGAACACCGCGGGCACCCGGTCACCAGGCGGGACAATTACTACCAGACCGCCACCAATCCGCTCAACACAGACAACTGGGACATCCGTATCGACCACAACCTCTCCGCAAGCCAGCGCTTGTTTGCGCGTTATTCACACCGGCTTGTCGTCGATCCGAGCGCCAGGTATTTTCCGGCCGAGATTGCCATTGCCGAAGGCCGAATCAACGAAGAGAACCGCGCCCGCAATGCAGTCATCGAGTACAACAACACGCTGTCGGTGAGAACAATTCTCACCACGCGGCTGGGCTTCGCGCGCGCCGCGTACCTGCATGATAATCAGGGACTCGGGTTCCTGCCATCACAGCTCGGCTTACCAAAAGCGATCGATGGCGCTGTCGACCGGCAGATGTTCCCGGGATTCAGCGTGAGCGGATACAAGAGCCTGGGCGGCGGCGACCATCGGTGGAACCCGTTCATGACCTATTCCGCAGTCGCGGGTATTGTCAAAGTGATCGGCGGCCACTCGGTGAAATTCGGCTTCGAGGGCCGTCTGATCCGCGTCAACGTGTGGGAGGCTCGCGACGCGGGCAGCTTCAGCTTCAGCGCCGGTTTCACCCAGGGTCCGAATCCGAACAGCGCCAGCGCGACTGCCGGTAACGGCTTTGCGTCGCTGCTGCTTGGCACTCCGGGCAGCGGCAACCTGATTCAGGCGTGGAAGAATGTCGCCTCGCAAAGCCTGTACTACGCCGGTTATGTACAGGATGACTGGCGCGTATCGAAGAAGCTGACTGTGAACTTCGGCCTGCGCTACGATCTGGACACGCCGCGGACCGAGCGCTACAACCGGATGAACTACTTCGATCCGAACGCGGAGTCTCCTCTCGCGGCTGTCGTCCCCGGTTATTCAAACCTGAAAGGCGGACTGGTCTTCGTGGGGGTCAACGGCAACAGCCGCCGGCAACAGGCTCATGACATTAACGACCTCGGGCCGCGCCTCGGGCTCGCCTTCCAGCTCGATCGGAAGACTGTGATTCGTACTGGTTACGGGCACATGTTCGGCAGCTCGCTGCGAGCCGCGCAGGGCACCGTCGGCCCTTTCGGTTTCCGGACCGAGAACCCAATCATCAGCAGCCTTGATGGAATCACGCCGTACAACGTCCTGCGCAACCCCTGGCCGCAGGGATTCCAGGCGCCGCCCGGTTCAACAGAGGGCCTGCTCACCCAAACGGGGAAGAACTTCGAGGCGGTCCTCTGGAACGAGACAAGAACCCCGTGGAGCCAGCAGTGGAATTTCACTATCCAGCGCGAGCTGCCCTCACAGCTGCGTATGGAGGTTGCCTACGTCGGGAACCGTGGCCTGCAGATATCGCGCGGCGGCGAAGGCGCTCTGAACATGAATCAGCTCCACCCGCAGTACCTGTCGCTCGGATCGAAGCTGAACGATCTCGTCGATAATCCGTTCTATACGGCAGTAGGCCGCGGCATTCTCGTCAACCCGAAAGTAAGCCGCGCGCAGTTGCTTCGTCCCTTCCCGCAGTTCACGACAATCACGCCGCTCTTCACCAGCGGCGCGTCGTCCAGCTACCACTCGCTCCAGGTCACCGCGACGAAGCGCATGACCCGCGGCTTCCAGTTCGACGGGGCATACACGTTCTCGAAGCTGATCAGCGATACGCGCGATGCCACGGTCCACCAGAACTATTACGATCTGAGTGACAGCCGTGTTGTCTCGGGCGCTCCACACCGCCTCGTCATGAGCTACCTGTACGAACTGCCCTTCGGACGCGGCCGGGCTCTTGGCGCAAACGCACCCGCCGCCGTCAATTGGCTGATCGGAGGCTGGCAGGTGAATGGGATCACCAGTTTCATAAGCGGAAGTTACCTGAGCGTCAGCGCCAGCAACACCGCAGGTCTCGGCAACACCAACACCTATGCCAGTTCCAGTGGCAGGAGCGCGAAGCTGACCGGCCCCGTTGACCAGCGGCTGGAACGCTACTTCGACACAAGCGCAATATCGCAGCCACTTCCCTTCACGTTCGGCAATGTTGTCGTTCTGCCGGATGTTCGCGGCGACTCGACTCGCAATTTCGACGTGTCGATCTTCAAGCAGTTCAGGGCAACGGAACGCGTGAGCACGCAGATACGCGCTGAGTTTCTGAACGCATTCAACACACCGCGCTTTGGGAATCCGAACACGAATGTCACTGCCACTTCGTTCGGGCGAATCACCTCGCAGTCGAACGATCCGCGGCAGATCCAGTTTGGACTGAAGTTCCTCTGGTAAGATGTCGCGGGCGGCTGTGCGGCCGCGCCGTCAGCGGTGCGAGGCCGGGTCGTGCCGGCAGCCCGGAAATCCAGCGACAGGAACCCCGCCCCTGAAGCCGAGTTCCTGTCGCAGGCCGATTTCGGACGTGTAGTAGCCGGCGAGCGTCATCCGCTTCATGTCCGCAAAGAGCCTGCCCGCGTCGCTCTGTGAATTTGCAAGCTCATTGATCATTGCTGCCTGAGAGTTCGGCTCCAGTTCGGGGAACGCTCGTCCGAACCGCTGCCGCGCGAGATCATCCCAGGCGGCCAGCCGCCGCTTCCAGTTGCTTCTGCTCGCCTGAGAGCTGTTCGCGACGACGAGGTCGATGTAGTCCGCGACCCGGGCCGCCGAGGCGCCGGGCGACGCCTCGGCGGCGGGAATGATGAGCTCGGAAACGACGTCGATCAGACGGTGCTCCTCCGGAGTGAAGACCTGAATCGTGTACTCCTGCGGCGCCTTCCGCAGTTGGTGCAAACCGTGCTGCGCGGCGGAGAGGCGCGAGCGAAGCACTCCCGCAGCGATCAGTCCGGTCAGTTCTCGTCGCAGCACGGCTACAGGTCTCCTTTCCGCAATTGTTCAGCGAGGTAATCGGAAGCGCGCCAGGACAGCGCCATGATCCACGTCGTGATCCCGTGCGTCCCGGGCAGCGAGACAAAGCAGCTGGCATCCGTGACGAACAGATTCCTGACGTCGTGCGACTGGCAGTACGAATTCAGAACGCTGGTCTTCGGATCGGTGCCCATGCGCGCCGAGCCGCATTCATGCGTCGCGTCTCCCATGGGCTCCAGTACCTTCTGATACGGCATGATCTCGGCGCCGGCCGCTCTGAGTATCGTCTCCATCCAGCCATACATGTCGTGCATCATCCTGAGGCTGTTTTCGCTGTGCGAAACGTGAAAGCGTACCTGCGGAATGCCGTAAGCGTCTTTGTTAGCGGGGTCGATTTCGAAGTAGTTGCCGTAGTCCGGAATGCATTCGCCATAGCCGCGGAGCGATATCGTGCTGCCGTACGCCTCACGGATGTCTTTCTTCAGGGCCGCGCCCCAGCCGTTTTGGCGCGATCCGGTCGCGCCGCGTCCGAAGCCGCTTCCGGTGAGCAGAAAGTACCCGCCTTGATAATCGTTCTTCCGTTTGTAGTTGAACCTCGGGATGGTGATGTGACTGCCGCCGGCGCCGTCCTCATTCGCGCGCGGCCGGTTCTTCAGCTCGGGAACACTACCGACGACCGCGCCGGACTTCACGCTGTCCATCAGGTAGTGGCCCACGAGCCCGCTCGAGTTGCCGATGCCGTTGGGATGAAAGCGGGACTTCGAGTTCAGAAGAATGCGGCCCGATTCGACCGTACTGGCGGCCAGCACCACGGCCCGTGCGTTCACCTCGTAGTGCTGCCGCGTATTCGCGTCGAAAAAGGAGACGCCGCTCGCGCGGCCGCGGTCGTCCACGAGGACCTGGTGGGCAACGGCGTGGGTCCGCAAGGTGAAGTTCGGCAGTTTGCGCAGGCGGGGGATGATGACATCCAGACTGCTGAAACGGGCGCGGACGTCGCAGCCGACGCCGCAGGCGCCGCAGTAGTGACACGCCGGCCGGCCCTCGTAGGGAACGCTCAGTACGGCGGTTCGCTCGCACACGACGGGGACGGCGATCTTTTCCATACGTGACTGAAAGAAACGTTCCGTGCAGCGCAGGTTGTGAGGCGGGCCGCAATACACCCCGTCCGGCATGTTGAAGTAGCCGTCTTTCGCGCCCACGATGCCGACCAGCCGCTCGGCCTTGTCGTAGTACGGCGCCAGTTGCTCGTAAGCCAGCGGCCAGTCCTCACCGAATCCCTGCATCGATTTGGTTTTGAAGTCGAGCGGGCCGTGGC
>DASSSG010000409.1:0-2539 GCA_035708545.1 Bryobacteraceae bacterium
CATAGAACGCAGGATTCACGACCTTGACTGCCGCATACCCCGCCAGACCAATCGCGTAACAAGCGAGCGCGATTGCGGTCTGGTCGGTGTCGTACAGCTGGAAGTGGCCCCGCTGATATATCGCACCGACAATGGAACGCCCAAGTACCACCAAACCAATCGATGACGGAACGGTCAGGAGAAACACCATCGCAACCGACCGCGATAACGTCCGCCGGAAGTCGTCGAAATCCTGCGCTGCGATGCTTCGCGATATGGACGGCAGCGTGGCGGACGCAATCGCGACGCCGAACAAGCCCAGCGGGAGCTGCATGAAGCGGAACGCGTAACTGAGCCAGCTCACGGGGCCGTCCGGACCGCGCAGCGGGTCCTGGATCTGAGAGGCGAAATTGGTGTTCACCATGACGTTCACCTGTACTGCAGCGTTGCCGATGATCGCGGGTCCCATGAGCCTCAGAATGCGCCGCAGACCCGGATCGGACCAGTCGATGCGCGGCCGGAAGTGAAAGCCGGCGCGCCGCAGAGCCGGGACCTGCCACAGCAGCTGCAGCGCGCCGCCGAATACGACGCCCCAGGCCATGCCCTGGATGGGCGTAATTCCCAGCCCGGGACCCAGTACATAGCCGAGCGTAAGGCCGAACAGCAGCGAGCCGATGTTGAAGAACGTGGAGGCCATCGCCGGCACGCCGAATTGATTGCACGCGTTGAGCACCCCCATGGCCTGCGCCGCGAGCGCGACCAGCAGCAGGAACGGAAACATGATGCGCGTCATGGTCACGGCCAGTTCGAACTTGCCGGGCACATCCGCGTAGCCGGAAGCGACCAGGCCGACCAGCTGCGGCGCAAAAATCACCCCCAGCAGGCAGAACGAACCGACAATTACGATCAGCGCCGTCGCGACGAGGTTCGCCAGCGCCGCCGCTTCTTCGCGGCTGCGCCTGGACAGGTATTCTGTAAATACGGGAACGAACGCGGATGACAGCGCGCCCTCGGCGAACAGATCACGCGTGAGGTTCGGTATTCGGAATCCGACGTTGAATGCGTCATAGGCCTTGCCCGCGCCGAACAGCGCTGCCATAACCATCTCGCGCACCAGCCCGGTGATTCGGCTCGTGAAGACGGCAATCGACACGATTCCCGCGGAGCGAAACAGACTCGCGGACCTGGAAGCGGGTTCCTGCTGCGTACGGGCCAATCAGCTCCTGGAGCCGGAGATGCTCATCTTCCGTACTGCTCGAGGAAGTGAGCGATTGTCATGATGCCGATATAGTAATTCGCAATCTTGAATTTCTCGTTCGGCGAGTGCAGGCCGTCGTCCGGCAGGCCGAAGCCCATCAGAATCGTCGGGATGCCGAGGTGTTTCGCGAATTCGCCGACGATCGGTATCGAGCCCCCGGAGCGGATGAATACGGTTGGCCTGCCAAGCATCTCCGAGAAGACACGCGCGGCCACCTGCAGCGCCGGATGCGACGCATCGACCACGGTGGCCGGCGCGGCACTGAGCACGCGGACTTCGGTGCGAATGCCCGCGGGATTGTTACGCGCTACCCAGTTCCGGAACGCGGCCACGATCCTGTCCGGGTCTTGTTTCGGAACTAATCGGAAGCTCACCTTGGCGGTCGCCCTGGCGGGGATGACGGTTTTGGCCCCCGCTCCCGTGAATCCGCCCGCAATGCCGTGAACCTCGAACGTTGGCCGCGACCACACGCGCTCCAGCACCATCCGATCGGGCTCGCCCGTCAGTTGCGTCGAACCGACCTCCTTGTCGAGAAACTCGCGTTCGCTGAACGGCAGGTTCTTCCAGCTCTCGATCTCGGCCTTCGCGGGCTCCTGCACATCGTCGTAGATGCCCGGGATGCGAATGCGGCCGTCCGGGTCCTTAGCCTTCGCGAGCAGTTCGATCAGACCGAAGATGGGGTTCGGCGCGGCGCCGCCATACAGTCCCGAATGCAGGTCGCGCGCCGGACCCGTGGCTTCCACTTCCGTGTAGACCAGCCCGCGCAAACCCGTGCCAAGCGTCGGAATGCCGTCGGCATAGAGAGCGGTGTCGCAGACGAGCGCCACGTCGGCTTTCAGTTTGTCCTTGTGCTCGGGAACATACTTCGAAATCGAAGCGCCGCCGACTTCCTCCTCGCCCTCGATGATGAATTTCACGTTCACCGGCAGCTTGCCGTGGAGAGCGTGAAGCGCTTCGATGGCTTTGAACTGCGCATACATCTGTCCTTTGTCATCGACCGCGCCACGTGCGTACAGATTGCCATTGCGCTCGGTCGGTTCGAACGGAGGCGACTCCCAGAGCTCGAGCGGATCCGCCGGCTGCACATCGTAGTGGCCGTACAGCAGCACCGTGGGCTTTCCGGGCGCGTGCAGCCAGTCGGCATAGACGAGGGGGTGACCGGCTGTGGGAATGATCTCGACATTTTCCAGCCCGGCCCTGCGCAGGCTTTCGGCAACGAAATCCGCGGCTCGCCGGATATCCGGCTTGTTCTCCGGGAGCGTGCTGACGCTCGGGATGCGAATAAGAGCCTTCAGCTCATCG
>DASSSG010000410.1:0-5506 GCA_035708545.1 Bryobacteraceae bacterium
GGCAGCCCGCCGCGGCGCTCACATCATCTTTCACCCGCATTTTCATGAAGCCGCGCCCGGCGGCTACGTGCCTTCGCGCTTCGCGGATCCCGCAAACTCATTTCACGAGAAAGCAGTCCTGTGTCGCGCCGCCGAGAACACCTGCTACGTCGCGACGGTTAACTGTGCGAGCGCCGGATCGCCGACCACCTCGGCCGTGGTGCACCCCGACGGGACGCTGCTCTGCTACCAGCCGTACGGTAAGGAAGGGTTGCTCGTGGCCGATATCGACATCGCTGCTGCCACAGGCCTCCTCGCGGCGCGCTGCAAAGCGGCCTGGTAGCGCGAACAGCTCCCTCGACGCCGGATGCGGGACAATAGGAGGCTCGGGAGGAATCCACGATGAATGCTGCGGCCTCAACCTCCCTGATTCACGAGCTCCGGCCCAGGATCGTCGAGAGACGAGCGCGGCTTCAGGCTGCCGCGAACTCGTTCTCCGCGGATTACGTCAACGATCTGCTTGCAGAGGTCGACGCCGCCCTCGACAAGATCGACAACGGGACTTATGGGCTCTGCGAGACCTGCCACGATCCCATCGAAGCAGACCGGCTGGAGCGCAATCCGCTCGCGCGATTCTGTCTCGATCACCTCACGCAGGAAGAACTGCGGGCTCACGAACAGGACCTCGCGCTGGCAACGCAGATTCAGGCCACGCTTCTGCCGGCGAGGGACATTGCTGTCAGAGACTGGCAAACACATTATCGGTACGAACCGGCAGGCGTCGTGGGCGGCGATTACTGTGAGATTGTCGCCGCGCCCGATGGCAGGTCCCTCTTTTTCGCCGTCGGTGACGTTGCCGGCAAAGGCGTGGCGGCATCACTGCTGATGACGCACCTGAGCGCGATCTTCCGTAGTCTGCTCTCGCTTGATTTGCCCCTCACGGAGGTGATTTCCCGCGCGAATCGGCTGTTCTGCGAGAGCACGCCGGCATCGCATTATGCAACGCTGGTCGCGGGCCGCGCTGCCGAGAATGGTGTGGATCTGTGCAACGCCGGCCACTGCAGGCCGTTGCTGTTGCGCCGCGACGGAACCGACCGCTGTGACGCCACGGGGCTGCCGCTGGGGCTTTTCTGCGATGGCCCGTATACGGCCAGGCACATCCAGCTCGACCGCGGCGACAGCCTTGTGCTGTTTTCGGACGGCATCACAGAGGCACAGGATCCCGAGGGCAATACATATGATGAAGAGCGGCTGATCCGTTCGTTGCACACTTACGGAGATCGGGATCCCGCAGCTATGGCGGAAGGCGTTCTGCGAGATGTGGACCGCTTCTGCGGCACTCGCCCGCGCCAGGACGATATCACTCTGCTCATCCTTCGGCCGCGCTGCTGAGGAACGAGGGTTTCCTGGTCTGCCGTCTCGCAAGTAGCTTTACCATTCCCGCACGGTCGTGGGCTCGGTTTCCGAGCCGCGCGCGTCAAGGCAAGCGTCGGGATAAACCGGCGCACAGTCGGGGATGAAAGAGCCCCACAAGAAAGGAGTAGCCAACCATCTTGACCTCGAGTCTTGCGCCGGATGCCGCGAGGGATCAGGTGAAGTGTAGACAGAGGCATCGACGGGCGAGGAATCGAGCTTCGAAAAAAGGAGTTCCGGGTGCCGACCGTGTGCTTGCAGCGGGAAGGCAACACTGAGGGAAACGAACAGGCGAGTTTCCCACACACCCTGCGTAGTCCAGAGCCATCCGCACGTCGAGAAACTGTGCACGCGAGAACCGAGAGAGCTCGCGGGCATCCGAACCAACCAGCGACCGGATCGGTCCGGGAAGCGCAAAGCGCAATCCGGGCATGCACGCGGGCGAAGAATCGAACATGACGAGCGTGCGCTTTGCATACTGTCGAACGTTCGCCGCGCGATGGGACCGCACTCGAGGCTCCACGTGCTGCAGGAGGCGCTGCCGCCTGGCAATGCGCCGTCTGCCGGCAAGCTGCTGGATATGCAGATGCTGTTGATCGGAGGCCGCGAGCGGACGCGAGCGGAATACGAGTCGTTGTTCAGCGCAGCTCGTCTCCGCCTGACCCGTGTCATACCGACGAGTGCGTCCATTCGTGTAATTGAGGGCGTTTTGGGCGACTGAGCGCAGGCGGTGGGCCGCGACGCTGCCTGACTTAAAACCCACACGGCCGGCACGTGCGCATTATTCCAGTACGCGTGCCCTGTGTTCCGTAGAATTATCGGCATGAGTCTGGAAGGCAGAGTCGCAGTCGTGACCGGAGCCACGAAAGGCGTCGGCCGAGGCGTCGCGCACGAGCTTGCTCGACACGGCGCCCGCGTCTTCGCCACAGGCCGTTCAGCGCCTGATGAGCAGCGTCTCGAAGAGCGCATCACCGGCATCCGGTGCGACCACCGCGTCGACACGGAGGTCGAAGCCGCATTCGACCTGATACTGCGCGAGGCTAACGCGATCGACATCCTTGTCAACAACGTGTGGGGCGGCTACGAGCGCATGGTCGAAGATGGCGCGTTCACCTGGTCCAGGCCATTCTGGCAACAGCCTCTCTGGCGTTGGGACGCGATGTTCAGCACGGGCGTTCGCGCGCACTACCACGCAACCCAGCTCGCCGCGCCGTCGATGATTGCCCAGCGGCGGGGACTGATCGTGAACATCTCCTTTTGGGCGGCACGGAAGCACATCGGCAACGTCGCCTACGGCGTTTCGAAAGCCGCGACCGACAAGCTGACGGCCGACACGGCGGACGAGCTGAAGCCGTATGGCATCGCCGTTGTTTCGCTCTACCCGGGACTCGTCCGGACCGAAAAGGTCATGGAAGCAGCACAGTGGCTCGACTTGACCAATTCCGAATCCCCCGAGTTCATTGGACGGGCCGTCGCCGCGCTCGCCGCCGATCCGGATGTGCTCCGCTATACCGGAAACGTACTGGTGGCGGCCGCCCTCGCGCTGGAATACGGCTTCACGGATATCGACGGCAGAACTCCCCGCCCTCTGACACTCACCGACGTCTGACAGGTGCGAGCCGGCGCTCCTCGCCCGGCCCGCGCGGACATTCTGCTCGAAAGGGCGAGGCGGAACGGATCACCAACAGTGCGTCACCACTCGACGCACACGCCCGGCTCGAGCGGCCACACCTTCGTGCCTGGCACGTTGACGAGCAGTTCGCTCAGCTGTTCAGGCCGCCCGGTCAGCGGCGGAAATGTGCCGAAATGCATGGGAATGACAAGCTCGGGTTTGACCAGCCTGGACGCGAGCGCCGCTTCCCGCGGACCCATGGTGAAGAGATCGCCAATCGGCAACATCGCGAGTTTCGGCTGGTACAGCTCGCGTATAAGAGCCATGTCGGAAAACACATTTGTGTCGCCCGCGAAGTAGATGCGACGGGTGTCCGGCAGCTCGAGCACATACCCCGCCGCTTCTCCGCCATAAATAATCTCGTCGCCGTCGAGGATGCCGCAGCTGTGAACCGCGTGCACCATCGTGATCTTCACCGGCCCGACCTGCTGCGTGCCGCCCTTGTTCATCGGGCTCGTCTTTTTCACGCCCTTCTTATCCAGCCATTTGCAGATTTCGAAGATTCCCACGGCCGTGGCATTATGTCGTGTCGCGAGCGGAACCGCGTCGTGGATGTGATCGAAATGCCCGTGCGTCACGATCACGGCATCGGCGCGCCGGACCTTATAGCCGGCGGGATATGCGGGATTGCCGTTGATCCAGGGATCGAGGACGTATACTTCTCCCGTTTCCAGCTGCAGTTCGAACGTTCCGTGTCCGAGCCACGTGATTCCGATCATGCCGATATAGTACCGATGTGGCCGTTTCAGCGCGCGGCGCTCGTTTGCTCGACGGTGCCCGGCAGAGCGATGCCATCTCCAGGCCTGGCAAGGCCGGGAATGCTGACCGGCATCTTGCCGCGTATTGGCACACGCCCGAACAGCGCCCGAGCCGCCGCCACTTCGGAGGTCGTTGCCGTGCTGAACGTTGCCATGTACGCCGCGACGTCCGGGAAACTCCGCAGCAGGTACGGTGAGCCGAGCGAGACCAGCGTGACAGGTGCCCCGCGCGTCATCAGCCCCGCCATCAATGGCGTGAAGTTGGCGGCCAGCGCCACGTCGCCCCGATAAGCTGCCACCGATACGAATGCAGCCACGATGGCGTGCCGGCATGCCGACGTGCGCGTCAGCACCTCCTGCATTTCCCCGGCAGGTACCGCGGGGTCGAGGAGTACTGCCTGCAACTTCGGCGCGATGCGCCGCGCTTCGGCGACCAGCGCGCGCCCCTGCTGGCCGTAGCGGCTCTCGCTGAGCACGAATAAACAGGCGCCGTCCGGCTCGGCGACAGGCACGAGGTTACCCGTATTCCTGACCAGTGTGACACCGGCCTCTGCCGCCCGCTGCGCCCGAGCGGCGGCCGCTGCGTCGTCGAGCTGGTCGCTGATCGCATCGAGATCCACCAGCCGTGACCGGTGCAGCCCGATGCGGGCCTTTGCCGCCAGCACGCGCGCGGCGCTCTCGTGGATCCGCCGGACGGTGAGACGTCCCTTCTTCACCGCCGCCATCACCGCCGCGACAGCGGCGTCCGGATCAGGAGGCATCAGCAGCACATCCACGCCGGCTTCGAGCGCGCGGACCGCCGCTTCGCCGGCCGGGAACTGTTTCGTGAGGCCCTGCATGTCCATTGCGTCCGTCACGATCAGGCCCTGGTAGCGCAGCTCTTTCCGGAGCAATCCCGTGAGCACGGCCTCGGAGACCGTGGCCGGAGCCGCACGTTGTTCGACCGCCGGCACCGCCATGTGAGCGGTCATCACGGCGTCGACACCGTCCGCAATGGCAGCGCGGAACGGGACCAGCTCGACGGCGTCGAGCCGTGCGCGGTCGCCCAGGAGCTGCGGCAGATTGATGTGACTGTCGACCGTCGTGTCGCCGTGACCCGGGAAGTGCTTGGCGGTCACCAGCACGCGCGTCCGCGGGTTCGAGTGCGCCCCTTCGATGAATGCGCGCACATGGGCCGCGACCCTGCCGGGATCCTCCCCGAAGGAGCGGACGTTGATGATCGGATTATCGGGATTGTTGTTGACGTCGGCGACCGGCGCGAAAACCCAGTTCACTCCCAGCGCCCGCGCCTCGCGCGCGGTGTCGGCTCCCAGTGCCCGCGTCAGCTCGAGATCGTCCGCCGCCCCGTACGCCATCGCGTGCGGGTAGCGCACGGTCCCACTGACCCGCATCGACGCCCCGCGTTCGAAATCGCCGCCGATCAGCAGGGGCACGCGCGCGAGCTTCTGCATCTGATTCAGAAACGTCGCCATCTGATACGGCTCCGCCGCCTGCACGCTGCCGTTCTGCACTCGGTTGACGACGATCAGACCGCCCACACGCAGGTCGCGCACCGCGTGGACGTACTCCCTGTACGCGCGCGATCGCTTTGGCGGCGCCTCCCCGTAGCTGCTGGCGATCACGAGCTGTCCCACCAGATCGCGCAGCTTCATGCCCGCCATCCAGCGCTGCGCGACTGAGCGCT
>DASSSG010000411.1:0-8270 GCA_035708545.1 Bryobacteraceae bacterium
AACGCCGATAGTCTCCGGGCGCATAGCGGCAACGGCCGCCTCCACGAGCAGATACTCGCCACGCGCGGTCGAGATGGCCGGAGCGGCTGGCATTTGCCCTATCTTATCGGTTCGGAATTAAGGAGTTTGAGGATAATATCCGCGGCGCGTGCGGATCTTTACGTTCGCGAGGTTGACCTTGACCTCGATATTGCGGAACCTGCGCTCGTCATCTCCGGTACCGTCAGGGACGTACCGCAGAATGTACTGCGTCGTGACCTCGCCTGCGACGTTCGCGATCGCCTTGAACATGCGGTTCCCGACCTTGGAAGCGTATCCACCTGTGCCCACTTTGAGCGCGTAGTTGCCTTCATCGGAGGGCTTCTCGAGGTAACCATCGACGTCGCTGTAAATGTTCTGCAGGGGGTACTCCACGCGCCCCCCCGTTTCTTCGGCGAGCCTGGTCAGGTTCTTCTCGCTTTCGCTGGTGAAACCATAGCCGACCGTGCTCACCCCGTATACCGTCACGAGGTTCCGCTGCGCGATCTCCATCGCCTCGCTGAGCGTCTTTTTGCTGGCATTATCGTGGCCGTCGCCGATGATGACCAGTACACGGCGCGGCTCGATCGGCTCGCCTTTGACGAGCGCTCGGTTGGTGCAGGCCATCCAGATTGCGTCGTAGAGCGCCGCGCCGCCGCCCGGCTTCATCTTGCGGATCCTGTCGACGATTTTCTCGGGGTCAGTCGTGGTGTTTGTCAGCAGCTCGGCGTCGTTGCTGTACCCGATGAGATACCCCGAGTACTTCTTGTCGCCGGGCAGAAGCGTGAGCACGAGCTCGATCGCGGCATCCTGATACTGCTTCCAGTTCACGCGGCTGGCGTTGCTCTGATCGATGAGGAAGCCGACCACGACCGGCTGGCCGCGCTCGCGCGTGAAGAACTGTATTTTCTGCTCCCTGCCTTCATCGAAGACCCGGAAATCAGAAGCCTCCAGGTTCGAGACGAAGCGGCCCTTGTCATCGGTGACCGTCACCGGAACCACCACTTCATTGACCTCGACACGGATGGGGCGATCCGGGGCAGACGTCTGCCTGGCGGCCGCGGTCGCGGCCTGGATTGTTTTCGCGGGCGCGCTGTTTGCCGGCGGCGCAGGAGCGGTCTGCGCACTGAGGACAAAAGTGACCAGGATAGAAGCGGCGGACGCCCGCAACAACATGGAAGAGGATACCTGTGGATAATTATCGCATCCGGCGCTGCGGTTACCGCGGCACGACCGGGCAGCGCTCGTTCAGGTCTTTCTCCGCTTCACCAATTGTGCGAATGGTCGCAATGCCGCTGATGTACGGCCGCGCCGTGAGTGCCATGAACAGCCAGTTGGTAACACCCCAGTTGCAGTCGAGCACCTGCCTGTAGACCACGTCCAGATGCTCCGCCTTCGGGCTGTCGCGCATGATTGGCTGTTTTGGATTATGCAGATACTCGTCGGTGAGTTCTGTGAGCAGCGTATCGACGACATTGATCCGCGGCTTCAGTCCGTTGATGTAATGCTTTTCGTAGACGGCGTACGCCTGCTGATCGATGGCATCGCGAAACACGAGTTGGCGGCCCGCGGTATGACTTTCATGGCTCACCAGCGACTCGTCGTACAGTTCCTTGCGCCGCCGCACCTCGTCCGGCGCGGCGCCGCGTGTCAGGGCGGATTTCAGCATTCCGGCACGGATGTACCGCAGGTAGATGGAATCAGAGAGCGCTGTAATGGCCTGAATGGCAGCCTCGCGCCTCGCGGCGGCCGATTCTGCAGTCGCCTGCCTGCCCTGTGCGGACGCGATCAGCCAGTACGCAGCGCCTGCCAGCACACCTGCCGTGATGATCGCGATGAACAGCGGGTGGTGCAACACTGAAGTGCCCGTGAAGCGCAGACGATCCGCGGTCTCAGGCCTTCGCGTGCGGGCGGGAACCGGGTACATGAATACTGAATGACGTCAGGCTAACATATTTCTTCATGTCGAGGCGCATCGTGGTCGCCATAGACGGACCCGCGGGCGCCGGCAAGAGCACCGTGGCCCGCAGGGTTGCCGACGCGCTGGGCTTCGTTTATATAGATTCCGGCGCGATGTATCGCGCGGTTGCGCTATGGGCGCTTCGCCGCGGCGTCAGCGACAGCGATATGCACCGGCTGGAGCAGCTCGCACGTGAGGCCGACATCGCATTTCGGCCCGGCGCTGCCACCGTGCTGCTGAACGGCGAAGACGTGACCGAAGCCATTCGCTTGCCGGAAATCTCGGCGGTGGCATCGCGCGTAGCCGCGGTTTCGGCCGTTCGCCGAGCTCTGGTCGACAAGCAGCGCCTGATGGCCGCCGAGAACAGTGTGGTGATGGAAGGACGAGACATCGGAACCGTTGTTTTCCCCGAGGCGAAGGTCAAAATTTTCCTCGACGCCGAGCCGGTGGTGCGGACGGGGCGTCGCGTGGAGGAACTGCGCGGGCGCGGAACACCCGTAAACAGCGAGACGGCCGCTCGCGATATCGCCGAGCGGGACTGCCGTGACTCGACGCGCCCCGAATCGCCGCTGATGCAGGCTCCCGATGCCATGTATCTGGATTCCAGTCGCCTGTCGGTCGATGAAGTGGTGGAGCAGGTTCTTCGGACTGTCCGCGAACGCACAGCAAACGGGAAGGAAGTGGCGCGGTAGGTTCGGTCCGGGGCTCCGCACGCACCGCGCCCGCGCAGGCGGTCAATCAGGAATTGAGAAAGAGGGACGATTGAAAGATCTGCTGGTCATGAAGTTCGGCGGAACCAGCATGGGTTCCGGGGAGCGTATCCGCGAAGCGGCGCGCATTTCCGCGGAGCAGCGCCGGCAGCGGCCCGTCGTGGTCGTGGTATCCGCGATGTCGAAGATTACGGACCTGCTTCTCGAGACGCTCGATCACGCGGAAGCGGGCCGCCCCGAGGTCGATGCGAACCTCAGGAAGCTCAAGCAGCGCCATTTCGAGGCCTGCGAAGAGCTTCTGCCCGCACGCGCTCGCGCGCACACGTTCGCGCGTATGGAATCGCTCATATCGGAGTTTCAGCGCATCGCCCACGGGATTCTGCTGCTCGGCGAGCGGCCTCCGCGGTCGGTCGATGAAGCTATCGCGATTGGTGAGAAGCTTTCGGCCCTGCTCATATCCGAGTACTTGTGCTCCGAGGGCGTGAGCTCCACCGCCGTCAGCGGTAGTGAGGTCATCGTTACCGACGCCGAGTTCGGCAATGCCACGCCATCGATGGGACCAACCGCCGAGAAGGCCCGCGAGAAGTTGCTGCCGATGCTCGAGAGGGGCACGCTCCCGGTTGTCACGGGGTTCAACGGCGCCACGGCGGATGGCCGCCCGACCACGCTCGGCCGCGGCGGCTCTGATTTCTCGGCCGCGATTCTGGCCGGCGTCCTCGATGCGCAGGAACTGTGGATCTGGACGGATGTCGACGGTATCATGACCGCCGACCCGCGGCTCGTTCCCGACGCTGCCGTGCTCAGCGAAGTCACCTACAACGAAGCTGCCGAGCTCGCATATGCCGGCGCGAAAGTGCTGCATCCGAGAACGCTTGCGCCGCTGATCGAGAAGCAGATTCCCGTCTGGAGCAAGAACAGTTTCCGCCCCGAGGTGCCGGGCACTCGTATCCTGCCGAAAACCGGCGCGACACACGGCCCGCGCGCGGTAACCTCGATGCGAAACGTCGCCCTCGTTTCCATCGAATCGGCGAGCGCTCTGGTCAACGGCACGCAGATTATGGGGCGCGCGCTGGCGGCGCTCGCCCACGCGAACGCCGAGGTGCTGGCGTTCTCGAGCTCCAGTTACCGCCAGAGTTTCTGCTTTCTTGTACGCAGGGAGGAGGTCGCGCAGGCCATGGAAGAGCTCGAGGCGGCGTTCTCGCTCGAGCTCGCGCATGGATACCTGCATCCCATCGAGGTAAACACCGATGTCGGCCTGCTGGCTGTCGTGGGCGAAGGAATGCAGGGCACGCCCGGACTGGCAGGCCGAATCTTCACCGCCATCTCCCGCGAGAACATCAACATCATCGCGATCGCACAGGGATCGAGTGAGCTGACCATCGCGATTGTCGTCGCGAAATCGGGCCTCGAGAAGGCGGTACAGGCGGTACATGCCGAGTGCGGACTCGGCCGGCAGGGCAGCCGCGCCCAGGCGGAAAACGCGGGCGTCTAAGCGGCACCGACCATGAGAGAGTGCCGGGCGGGCCGGCCGCAACCGCACTCCTCGGATATACTGAAAATTACAGCCCCTTCGGCCATTTCCGCAGTTCGAGGAGATCGTTCCACATGTTTGATCTGTTCCGCAGGCGCGATAAGGCCATGCGCTACCTGCTCACGGGTTTGCTCGGCCTGATCGCCGTTTCCATGGTGATCACTCTGATCCCTGGCTACGGGACGCCCAGCGCCTCGTCGGAAAACATCATCGCGCAGGTCGGCGGCGAGCCCATCACGCTCCTCGAGGTACAGAACCAGCTCCAGGCGGTGCTGCGGCGGCAGCAAATCCCCCAGCAGATGATGCAGTTCTATGTGCCGCAGTTTGTGGATCAGATGATCACCGAACGGGCCATCGCTTATCAGGCGAAGCGCATGGGGTTCGAAGTCACCGATGAGGAGCTGGCGCAGGCCATTCGCTCGGCGCTCAACAGTGCGTTCCCGGGCGGGAAGATCGACCCGGAAGGCTACCGCATGTGGGTAGCTCAGCAGAACATGACGGTGCCGCAGTTCGAGGATAATTTCCGCAAGAACCTGCTCCTGCTGAAGCTCCAGAACATCGCGCTTGAGGGCTCGCTGGTTCCGCCACAGGAGATTAAGGACGAGTTCCATCGCCGCAATGACAAGATCAAAGTCGAGTACGTGGCGTTCTCGCCCGTGAAATTCCGCGACAGCGCCATAGTCACCCGCGAGGAGGCACTCGATTACTACAACAAGAACCGCGCGCAGTTCCGCACGCCTGAGCGGCGGAGTTTTCACCTGCTGATCGCGGATGAGAACAAAACAGGGCAGTCGATCGACGTCACCGACGGCTTGCTGCGCAGAACGTATCAGGACAACATCGAGCGCTATCGACTTCCCGAGCGGGTGAAGGCACGGCACATTCTGATCAAGACCATGGAGAAACCGGCGAACGAAGCCGGCGCGCTGGAGGCAAAGACGAACGATCTGCTGAAGCAGATTCGCGGCGGCGCCGACTTCGCCGAACTCGCGAAAAAGCACTCCGACGATACCGGCTCCGCCGTCAAGGGAGGCGATCTCGACTGGGTAGTGCGTGGACAGACCGTTCCCGAATTCGAGAAGACATTGTTCTCTCTGAAGCCGAAAGAGGTCAGCGGTGTGGTGAAGACCCAGTATGGGTACCACATTATTCAGGCGCTCGAGAAAGAGAATGCGCGGGTGCGGCCGTTCGAGGAAGTGAAGGAGGAACTGGTTGCCGAGACGAAACGCCGCGCGGTATTCGAGCGCATGCAGGATTCGATGGACAAGGCCCGCGCTGACCTGCTGAAGAATGCGAATAATGCGCCGCAAATTGCGAACCAGTACGGCCTCATCTACGTGCGCGCGGAGAAGATCGGCCCCGGCGATCCGGTGCCCGAAGTCGGCACAAATGCCGAGTTACAGGCGTCGATTCAGTCGGCGCGCGCGGGCGAAATTACCCCGATCATGCAGCTGGCACCGAATCGTCTCGGGGTTGCAGTCGTGACCAGTATCGAAGCGCCACGGCAGGCCGAGTTCGCCGAAATGGAGGCTCAGGTCATGAGCGGCCTTCGCATGGAAAAAGCGAATGCGATCGCGCGTGAGAAAACGGACGAAGCGACGCGCAAATTCAAGGCTGCCGGTTCGGATCTGAAGGCCGCCGCGGCCGCCGTCGGCGCGGAGGTGAAAACCACCGACTACATCACGGCGGAGGGGAATATCGAAGGTCTCGGAGCCGCCTCGTCGTTCGCGGATCTGTTCTCCAGGCCCGTGGGTTCCGTGTACGGACCGATCACCGCGCAGGACAACGTGGTGCTGGCAAAGCTTGTCGACAAGCAGGCCGCCGACGAGAGCGCACTGTCGGCCAACCGAGAGAAGATCCTGCTTGAACTGAAGCGGCGGCGTGCCCAGGAGCGCAAGGAGCTGTTCGAGGAAGGACTGATCGCCCAACTAACCAAACAAGGCAAAATCACGAAGTATCCGGAAGTGATCAAGCGGCTCACCAGCAGCTCGTTCGGTGGCTAGTCTGGTGTCCCGCGTTATTCTTCACAACCGCTCCCTTACGGTCGCGGCTCAGAAACGACCCTTCCGAGCCGCGCGCGTCAGCAAGCGGTATCCGGGACGCCACATCAGCTAACCTCCAATGCTGGATCTCCTCAGGGCGGCGGTCGACTTCATACGCACGCTGTACAACGCCGAGCGCCTGATTCAGTTTCTGTCCTCGGTGATGGTGAGCTGGGTCGGGTACGTATTCATGGCCGCCATCGTCTTTTCCGAGACTGGCCTCCTGCTCGGTTTTTTCCTTCCGGGCGATTCTTTTCTGTTCACCGTCGGCGTTGTCGCGGGCGCGGGCGGTCACAACATCGTTGCCATCCAGCTGCTTCTGCTGGCGGCTGCCATTACCGGGAATGCGACCGGTTACTCACTCGGCCGCCGCACCGGCCCGCGTATTTTCAACCGGCCGGATTCGAGGCTGTTCAAGCACGAGCACCTGATGCAGACGCAGGCGTTCTATGAGAAGCACGGCGGCAAAACGATCATCTATGCCCAGTTCGTCCCGATTATCCGCACGTTCGCACCGTTCGTCGCCGGCGTGGCCGGAATGAATTATTTCCGCTTCGCAGCGTTTAATGTGATCGGCGCGATAGCGTGGATCATCTCGATGACGACGCTCGGCTACACGCTCGGCAACATACCAGTTGTGCGCGGACATTTCGAAAAGGTCGTGATCGCGATCATCGCCGTCTCCTTCCTGCCGGTCCTGATCGAATACTGGAAATCCAGGCGGCGCTCGACTGCCGTGCCCCCACCCGAAAACGCCGAGGCTGCGGCCGATTAGTACCGCGGTATCAACCGCACTGTAACTGTGCACCGCGCGCCGTCTTATCGGACGCTCGACCTGCACCCCGGAATTCTGCGAACTGATTCGGTATGCTGGCAGCGATGCCCTGCGAATACCGGGGTCGCCGCGCGTTCTCCGTCGAGAATGACGTGGTTCGTGTGACCGTCACTGTGGAGGGCGGGCACATCGTCGAGATATTGCATAAACCAGGCTGTGTCAACCCGCTATGGACACCGCCATGGCCCTCGATTGAACCGTCGCAGTACGACGCAGCGCGGCATGCTGAGTATGGACAGAACGCGGAATCGAAGCTGCTCGCGGGCATCATGGGCCACAACCTTTGTCTCGACCTGTTTGGCGGGCCGTCTCCCGAGGAAGCGGCCGCCGGCGTTACCGTCCACGGCGAGGCGTCCGTCAACCCCTATGACGTCGCGGCCGAAGGCGACACGCTGTCGATGCGGACGACACTGGCTGCCGCGCAGCTCGCGTTCGAGCGGGCCATCCGGATCGATGGTCTGCGCGTACTCGTCCGTGAAACGGTGGAGAACCTGAGCCGGCTCGACCGGCCGATCGCCTGGACGCAGCACGTTTCCCTCGGGCCGCCATTCGTGCAGGCGGGTGTAACGCGCTTTGAATTGAATGCCACACGCTCGAGGACATTCGAGGGTGACTTCGGCTACCTCGCGCGCGGACGGGATTTTCAGTGGCCGCTCGCTCCCAGACAGGACGGCGGCACGCTCGATCTGAGCTTCGCTCCGCCTGACGGCTGGGCCGGTTACACGGCACACCTGGTGGACGATCCGGCACGGTTCATTGCCGAAGCGAACGGGATTCGTTTTGGTTATCGCTGGCGGCGCGACGACTTCCCGTGGCTGGGCATCTGGGACGAGAATTGCAGCCGCAAGCAGCCACCCTGGAGCGGACATACAATCGCGCGCGGGATGGAATTCGGAGTCTCGCCATATCCGGAGTCGCGGCGCGCCATGATCGACCGCGGCAAGCTGTTCGGAGTACCCGCATACCGCTGGCTTCCTGCGCGTCGAAGCTTGACGGTCGAATACGAAGCCTTCTTCGAAGTGAGCCGGGCTACCTAGCCGCAATACTGTTCACTTAATAAACATTTCTATGGTATTCTGTTTTTGGGGCGAAAGGCGCCTCCCGGAAGGGAGTCACCTCAATGAACAGGATCGCGGTGGAATCAAGCACCCTGGCGACGGTTGCTTATGATAAT
>DASSSG010000412.1:0-2337 GCA_035708545.1 Bryobacteraceae bacterium
CCGGGCTGCGAGAAGATCGTCCGCTACGCGTTCGAGTACGCGCGCGCGAACGGCCGCAAGAAGGTCACGTGCATGACCAAGGACAACATCATGAAGATCACGGATGGCCTCTTCCACAAAGTCTTCGATGAAATAGCGGCCGAGTACACCGACATTCAGAATGAGCACTGGATCGTCGACATCGGCGCCGCGAAGATGGCCGACACGCCCGAGAACTTCGACGTCATCGTGATGCCGAATCTGTACGGCGATATCCTCTCCGACGTCGCCGCGCAGATCGCAGGCTCCGTCGGTCTCGCCGGCTCGGCCAATATCGGCACGAATTATGCGATGTTCGAGGCCATCCACGGCTCCGCGCCGCGCCGCGCCGGGCAGAATCTGGCTAACCCCTCGGGTCTGCTGCTCGGGGCCGTCATGATGCTCGTCCACATCGACCAGCCCGATGTCGCCGAGCGCGTGCACAATGCCTGGCTGCGCACGATCGAAGATGGGGTGCACACGTACGACATTTATGCCGAGGGTGTCAGCGCGGAGAAAGTCGGCACCCGCGAGTTCGCTCAGGCGGTGATCAGGCGCATGGGCCAGCGGCCGGAGAAGCTGAAGCCTGTGTCATACAAGTCGGCACCGAAGCAGACGGCGGGCAATGGCGCCGGCCGCGCCGCCACGGCTTCGAAAGAAACCGTCGGAGTGGATGTGTTCATCGACTGGACCGCCGGCACCGCAAACGATCTCGGAGCCAGGGTGGAGAAACTCGCGGGCGAAGGTCTCAAGCTCGTCATGATCGACAGCCGCGGAACCAAGGTCTATCCCGGCGGCTTCCCCGAAACGCTCACGGGCGACACCTGGCGCTGTCGCTTCATGGCCGCGCGTGACGGCGCGTCCGTTTCTCCCGACGCCATCATCAGTCTCCTCGAGCGCTTCCGGGGCGCCAATCTCGATTTCGTGAAGTTCGAGAGCCTGCGCAACTTCGACGGGAAGCCAGGCTTTTCGCTCGGCCAGGGACAGTAAATGCCCGAACAGCCGCTCGTCGCCGTCATGATGGGCAGCAAATCCGACTGGGAAACCATGCGGCATGCCGACCAGACGCTGAGCGATTTCGGCGTGCCGCATGAAAACCTGGTCCTTTCCGCGCACCGCACTCCCACACACACCGCCCAGTATGCTGCCGCCGCGGAATCGCGCGGCATCGAGGTGATTATCGCGGCGGCAGGCGGCGCGGCACATCTTGCCGGGGTAATCGCCGCTCACACGGTAGTGCCCGTGCTGGCCGTGCCGATGACCTCTGCTCTGAACGGGCTCGATTCGCTTCTCTCGATGGCCCAGATGCCCGGAGGCATCCCGGTCGGTACGCTCGCAATCGGCAACGCCGGCGCGAAGAACGCGGCGCTTCTCGCGATCGCGATTCTCGCGAACAGCCGCCCCGAGCTGCGGTTGAAGTTACACCGTTTTCGCGAGCAGCAGGCCGAATCCGTGCTCGCGCAAAAGCTCCCCTGAGCCGCTTTTCTTCCTGGCGAACTCGTTCATCGGCTGTTCGATTCAGCCGCGGAACCGGCGGCGCTCGCGCCGGCAGCCGGCGCAAGCCTGACGATCGCTTCCCGAACCGTTTCCGCCAGCAAAACGTAGTCATCCCCCTCGAGCCTGACCGGAGCACCAAAGGCGACCCGCACCCTGCCCGGCCGCGGGAACCTCCACGACCGATGCAGCACGCGCGTCAGCCCGTCAAGCCGCACCGGCACAACCGGCACACCGAGCCGTGACGCGAGCAGCCCGACTCCCGGCATGAAGCCACCGATCTCGCCCGTCTCGCTGATCTTGCCTTCCGGGAAGATGAGCACGCACCAGCCAGCGCTCGCGAGCTCCCCCGCATACCGCACCATCTCCCGCGCGCCCGCCTCTCGCTGCGGCAGCGGGAACGCATTGAAAATCAGACACGCGAGATAGTAGTTCAGCGTATTCGTGAACCACTCGGAACGGCGATGCGCCTCGGGGTAGAAGTGTGCGTGGAAGAACTCCTTCGACATCGCAGGCGCGATTCGGTACCGCCAGCGCGCCGGCAGCGCCATCAGAATCGACGGCGTGTCAAGGTGGCTCTGATGGTTCGCCGCGAAGATAACCGGCGGCTCGATCCGGCGGAGGTGCTCGAGCCCTTCTGCGCGTACGCGTGAGAACACCCTGGCCGCCGGCAATACCCATGTCGGCAGACTGGATCGGCGAATGAGCCGCGCCACAGCCGAGCGATTCCACCGCGGAAAATTGACCAGCTCCCGTTCAGCCCGCGTCGCGCCGATCACCTTCTCGAGCTCACCCACTGTGCAGGCGCTCGCGAATGCCGTCTCG
>DASSSG010000413.1:0-6371 GCA_035708545.1 Bryobacteraceae bacterium
CGATCAGAGTGCGCTTTGAGCGGTCATCCTCGACGTACCAGTCGACGTCCACGACCCCCGGCGTTCGTTTCCACAGGGCGCGCATCTCGCGCGCGACCGCGAGTTGCCCCTCCTGCGTGGGCCCATAGATCTCCGCGACCAGCGTCTGCAGCACCGGCGGCCCCGGCGGAACTTCGGCAACCTTCATCCTGGCTCCGAACCGATCCGCAATCGGCTGCAGCCGCGCGCGCGCCGCCTTCGCCACATCGTGACTCTGCCGGTTCCGATCGTGCTTCGGCAGCAGGTTCACCTGAATGTCGCCGACATTGGACCCGCCGCGCAGGTAGTAATGCCGCACCAGCCCGTTGAAGTTGAACGGAGCCGCCGTGCCCGCGTACGTCTGCACGTCGGTAACCTCAGGCTCCTTCAGCACCTCGTCCGCCAGCGCGCGCGTGACCCGGGCCGTCTCCTCGAGCGGCGTCCCGTCCGGCATGTCGATGATCACCTGGAACTCGCTCTTGTTATCGAACGGCAGCATTTTTGCTTTGACTAATCCAGCGCCGACCAGTGCCATCGAACCGGCGAGCAGGCCGCTGACTACGACCAGAAATCCCCACCGTATGGCCGTGTGCCCCAGCAACCCGCCCATGAATCGGCGGTAAAGAATGGTCAGCCGGTCATCTTTGTGCTCATGCTCTTGCCCGCTGTCCTTCTTCAGAAGGCGGATCGCCGCCCACGGCGTCACGAGAAATGCCACGATCAGCGAGAACACCATAGCCGCCGAAGCGCCAATCGGGATCGGCCGCATGTAGGGACCCATCAGCCCGCGCACGAAGGCCATCGGCAGGATTGCCGCTATGACCGCCAGTGTCGCCAGGATGGTCGGATTCCCGACTTCGTCGACCGCGATCACCGCAATGTCGCTGAGCGGCCGCCCGGCACACTGCGGCATCCGCCAGTGGCGCACGATATTCTCGACCACGACAATCGCGTCGTCCACAAGGATGCCGATCGAAAAAATAAGCGCGAACAGGGTGATCCGGTTCAGTGTGTACCCATACAGGAAGAACACCGTGAGCGTCAGCGCGAGCGTCACCGGAATCGCCGCGAACACGATCAGCGATTCGCGAAATCCGAGCGTCAGCGCGATCAGCAAACTCACCGAGATCACCGCGATCGCCATGTGAAACAGCAGCTCGTTGGATTTCTCGGCCGCGGTCTGCCCGTAGTGGCGCGTGATCTCCACCTGCACGTCCGCCGGGATCACCGTGCCCTTCAGGCCATCGACACGCCGCAACACTGCGTCCGCAACGTTGATCGCGTTCGCGCCTTTGCGCTTGGAAACCGCGACCGTAACCGCAGGCTGAAAACCACTGCCGCCCTTTTTCGACGCCCACCGCACGTATTGCGTTGGCTCTTCGCCGCCGTCGCTCACCGCCGCGACGTCGCGCACGTAAACGGGCCGGCTCTGCGACACGCCGGCTACAACGTTGCGCACATCCTCGGCGCTGCTCAGAAACTCGCCGGTCTGCAGCAGAAACTCGCGATTGCCGCTCGCGTATGCCCCGGATTCTGTGCGCCGGTTGGCAGCTCCCAGTGCGTTCATCACCTGCAGCGGCGCCAGATTGTACGCCGCCAGCCGAGCCTCATCCAGGACAACCCGGACCTCGCGCCGCTGCCCGCCGATGAGCGTTACCGCGGAAACGTTCTCCACCTGCTTGACGGTGTCGTGCAGCTGAGCCGCCACCTGGCGCAGCTGCGCATCGTCATAACGCGTGCTTGTCAGCGTCAGCGCGAGAACCGGCACGTCATCGATCGAACGCGGCTTGATCAGCGGCTGCGACGCGCCCGGCGGGATCAGGTCGAAGTTCGCGAACATCTTCTGGTTGAGTTTGACGATGCTTTTCTCTTCGTCCTCACCCACCCGAAAGCGGACGATCGCCAGCGCGCCGCCGGGACGCGATGTCGAATAGATGTACTCGACGCCCGGAATCTCCCAGAGCAGCTTCTCCATCGGTTTCGTCACCCGCTCTTCCACCTCGCGGGCGGAAGCCCCGGGCATGGCGACGAAGATGTCGATCATCGGGACGATGAT
Organism: Bryobacteraceae bacterium; assembly: GCA_035708545.1. GTDB lineage: Bacteria > Acidobacteriota > Terriglobia > Bryobacterales > Bryobacteraceae > DASSSG01. The sequence continues at coordinate 2,075 of DASSSG010000413.1, forward strand.
CTGCGGCTCCTCCTCGCGCGGGAGCATGATCACGGAGAATGCTCCGAGCAGCAGCGACGCCGCTATAAACAACGGGGTCAGCTTCGAATTGATCCACGCGCGCGCCAGCCGGCCGGCGACGCCGAGACGCGGAGCATCATGCGCGGGCCGATGCTCGATCCAGGTCGCTCGGTCCGGTTCGACGCTGGTCTCGTTCTGTGGCGGTCTCACGACCGCACCTCGACTCTGCGGCCGTCTACGATGCCGGCTGGAACCGGCGCCACGATCTTCTCGCCCGCGCTGAGCCCCGTCAGCACCTCGATCATTCCGCCGCGCTGCCGGCCTAAGGTGACCAACCTCGCGCGTGCGGTATGACCCTCGATCACGTAAATCGTCCGCAGCTGCCCGCGCTCGGTTACGGACGACATGGGAGCCGCGATCACGCGTTCGCTGCTGAGCGGAAACTCCGCTCGTCCGAACAAGCCGGAACGCAGCCGCGGATCGGGCGGCAGCGCGAGCTTTGCCGTAAAGGTTCGTGACGCCGCGTCCACCGCCGGCACAATTTCGCTCACCCTCGCCGCGATGCTCGTTCCAAACGCGTCGAGCCGCACTGAGGCCGCCTGGCCCACCCGAATGGAGCCGAGCCGCGCTTCTTCCACCGGCACTTCGAGCTGGAACGCGCCCGTCTGTTCAATCGTGATCAGCGGCGCGCCCGGCGTCGCCATGTCCCCTGCATCGAGGTGCTTCTCCGTAACAACCCCGCCGAAAGGCGCATGTATCTGCGCGTAACCGCGCGCTACTTCCGCCGCGCGCACGCCCTGCTCGGATTGCCGTATGCGCGAATCGAGTTGCGTTCGCTTTGCACGGGCCATCTCGTAACCAGCCTGCGCAACGTTCAGCCTAGCTCTCGCGTCGTCGTACTCCTGATTCGAGATCGAGCGCTTGCGGAACAGATCGTCCATGCGCCGAAACGTCACTTGTGCCAGATCGAGCTGGGCCCTGGCCGCGGCCACTGCATTGTCGGCTTCGGCAATTCCGCCGCGCGCCTCCTCGAGGGCTGCGGCGGCCTGCTGCCACGCTGCTTCCAGATCGCGCGCATCGATCACGGCGACGAGCTGGCCCGCGCGTACTGAATCGCCGGCACGCACGTGCATCTCGCGGATGTATCCCATGACGCGGGCCGCCACCCGGGCGGAGGTGCGCGCGCGCACCGTTCCCACGGCCTCGTACACCGCCGGCCATTCCGTGCTCTCCACCAGCACCGTTTTCACCGGCATCGGAGCGGGAGCCGCCGCTTCGGCCCTGTGCGGCTCTCGCGAACCGCATGCCGCCGCCATGATCAGCCCCGCCGCACCAAGGCCGGACGCCATCCTATTTGAGAACATCGGAATCTCCTGCGAGTGTCCCCGCGGCATACTCGAGCGCCGCTGCCGCTACCCGCTGCTCGTATATCGCCGCGAGCAACCGCGTGCACGTGTCGAGCACCGCCGTCTCATTCCGAAGCAGCTCAGTCACCGTGCTCAGGCCGGTGTCGTAGCGATTCTTGATGATCCGCAGACTCTCTTCGGCCTGAGCGACGGAAGCCGCAGCGACCTGAATGCGTTCGTCCGCGGCGCGCAATGCCGCCCACGCGCGCCGCACTTCGAGCCGCACACCGTTACCAGCCCGCCGTTCCTCGGCGCGGGCCGCGGTGAGTGCGTGACTCGCCTCCGCAACCCGCGCCCGGTCGGCGAAGCCGTTAAACAGGTTCCAGCGCAGCGATGCCGCAAGCATCCAGTTCGCGCCGCCCCTGCGAATAAACTCCTGCCGGTCGGTTTCGAAGACGGCCCGGGCGCCAATTTGCGGCCACAAAGCTGCGCGCGCGCCGCTTGCCTGCTGCTCCGCGATCTCGGCCGAGAGCCGGGCACGGCGCACCTCCGCCCGGTGCTCACCCGCTGCTGCTTCGAATTGCGCTACACCGCTCTCCGGCAGTGTCACGCGCTCGAGCGCGGTCCTTAGCTCCATCTTGCTGTCAAGAGGCAGCCCGAGCGCCTCATTCAGCGCGGAACGGGCTACGTCCAGATCCGCGGCCCGACGAATCTCCTGCTCCCGAACCGCAGCCATGTGGACGCGGATCGACAGCACGTCCGCGTCCGTCGACATGCCGGCTTCCCGAACTGCGATCGCGCGATCGAGATCAGCCTGTGCCGACTTCACCGCCTCGCGAGCGACACTCAGCGCGGACTCAGCCACCTTCACACCGAAGTACGCCTCGACCACCCGCAGCGCGGCCGCTTGTCTGGCGCGCCGTTCGTCTTCCCCGGCGGCGATTCCGCCGAGCCGCGCCGCAGCCGTCCGGCTCCGCGTCTCACCGGCGTCCCAAAGCGTCTGCTCCACGCTGGCGACGGATTGAAAATTGTTGAGGAAATCGGGCCGGTTCAGAGAGCCGATCGCGAAGTTCGATTCCGTGAACTGCCGTTGTGTCAACAGCGATCCGAACACGAATACCGGGTTATCGCTGCGCTGGAACGATTCGGACCAGGCCAGTTTCGGGAAATATCCGCTGCGTGCCTGCCGGACCCGAGCTTCCGCGGCGCGGCGCTGCGCGGCGGAAGCCTCCAGCGCCGGATGCGTCTTCAGCGCCTGTTCGACTGCCTCGGGCAGCGTCAGCCCCTGTTGGGCCGCAACAGGCCAGACAAGCACAAGCAGCGCAGGGACTCTCTTCCCCATCTATAGTCCACGATGCAGCCGCGCGCTTGCGGGTGACAGCCTGCGAGCCAACTGCCGATTCAGGTCAATAAATGAGCTTCAAACCGAACTGGACGATTCGTGGCAGGTTGCCCTGGCTGGAAACTACGCCGAATTGCGGGTTGCCGAAGTTCTGGTTGGGCGGCGCGAAGCGCACCGTGTTCGAGATGTTGAACGCTTCGGCGCGGAACTGCACGTTCCAGCGTTCGTAAAAGCGCGTGTTCCTGGTGAGCGTGAGGTCAACCTGAGAGGTGCCGTCGCTCCGGCAGCCATTGAATGTGCGTGGCGCGTTGCCGAACATGTAGGCCGCCGGCACGGAGAAAACCGCAGGATCGATCCATCGAGCGGGCGCGGGATCCGCTACACAGGGGTTCCGGCCGTTCCAGTTGGGCCGCTGCCCGCCGCCCTGGGAATACGTGTTGTTCACCGCCGAGGTGACCCCGAGCGGGCCGCCCGAAAAGCCCATCCATATGCCGCCAATCTGCCACCTGCCGACAACCTTCGCCAGCGTGCCGTGCTGGTTGCGAAAGAAAGGCAGTTCGTACACGGCATTCAGAATATAGCGGTGGGTCTGGTCGAGCGCCGAGGAGCTCCATTCGGCCGCCAGGTTGTACCAGTTCTGGAAAGTTGATGCTCCGACTGCTTCGCCGGCAAAAGGGCCGTGGCCGTAGTCGAGGAGCCTGGACCATGTGTACGACGCAAGAATGCTGAGTCCACTCGCGTAGCGTTTTTCAGCCCTTGTTTCGAGAGCGTGGTAGGTTGAGCTCGCCCACGTCGCGTTCTGTGAAGCGACGCCGTCGAATTGCGGAAAGGGCCGAAGAAGCTGCGCGCGCGCGACATTGCGCTGCGCGAGTGGCCCGACGGTGATCTGGCCGAAAAACGGATTCGGCACCTGCTGGCGCAGAGCGTCGCCCAGCGACAACAGCTCGGGCGAGAGCTGGTTCCACTGCCGATTCTCGGCGAAACCGATGCCGCGACTACCCGCGTAGCCAATCTCAATAACTATGCTTCCGGGAATTTCCTGCTGCACATTTGCGTTCCACTGCCCGCTGTACGGCGTGTGGTTGCCGCGATCGTAGAACTGGATCGACTGGCCGAGCAGCGTCGCGAGTCCGAGCCGCGAGCCCGTCGGGCGGTTGAACCCGTTCGGGTAAGGATCGCTCCAGCGCACGATGGGAGTGACGCCGTCGAGACTGGTGACGATGCTCGTGGCGGCCTGGAAACCGGAAGTGCCGAAGGCCGCGGCGCCACCTCCCACGCCCGTGTTGCTCGCATAGAACAGTCCCCCGCCGGCGCGCAGAGCCGTGCGCGCGCTGAGCTTGTACGCGACGCCGAGGCGGGGCGCAAAGTTGTTGCGGTCCGGGTTCGCGTTGTACCGCGGGAGCCCGCCGACCCCAACGAATGTGAGGCCTCCTCTGAGGCTCCATCCGGGAATCTGGAGAGGGGAGACGGCCCCGTAGTCGAAATTCGCGAGCTGGTTGAAACGGTCCGTGCGTGGAGTTTCGTAATCGTACCTCGCGCCCCAGTTGACGGTCAGTTTCGGCGTCACTTTCCACGAGTCCTGAAAAAACAACCCGTGATATTTCGTCGT
>DASSSG010000414.1:0-5142 GCA_035708545.1 Bryobacteraceae bacterium
ACGTCCGCGTCGGTGATTCGCGCCTGTTTCGGGTGCACGTCCGCGGGAAGGGTCGCTAGGATGGAACCCAGGTTGAACAGCTCATGCTGTACCCTTTGCAGATTTCTCGCCAGCGCGGCGAGTCGAGCATCCTGCTCGGCGGAAAATGCAGCCGCACCAACGAAAGCATTCAGCTCGTCCACAGTTCCGTAGCATTCGATCCTGAGGGAGTCCTTCGCGACGCGCTGCCCGCCGGCGAGGCCGGTCTGCCCTGTGTCGCCCGTTCGGGTGTAAATGCGGTTGACAGCGATCCTCGGCTGATCGAAGGTATCCGGCACGACTTACATTGTAGGCGGCTGTGAACTGACGAGTCGCGCGCTGCGTCAGCGGGAGCCGGGCAAACGCGCGATCAGCAGCGTGACATCATCGGCGAACGGGGCTCCGGCGGTCCAGTCGTACAGGGCGTCAACGATGGCATTGAGGATCATCTGGGTCGGGCGTCCGGCATTGGCGCGGACGATGTCGGCGAGCCGGTCCTCGCCGAACTCCACTTCCGAATTCGCGCGATTGGCTTCGGTTACGCCGTCGCTATAAAGCACGAGCACGTCGCCGACTCCAAGGCGAATGCGTCTCATCTCGTATACGACCGAAGGCAGCAGGCCGAGCACCGGGCCACCACCTTCGAGATGATCGGTGCGGCCGCTCGCGCCGATAACCAGCGGGGGATTGTGGCCGGCGTTCGAGTACATCAGCGTGCGGCTCGCAGGCTCAAACAGGCCGTAGAACAGCGTGACGAAACGATTGCCGGGGTTGCCTTCGGCTACGCCGTGATTGAGCCGGGAGACGAGCTCGGCGGGACTAAGCTCGAGTGGCGCGAGCGTGCGCAGGCGGGCCTGCAGGTTGGACATCATGATGGCTGCGGGCATGCCTTTGCCGGCAACGTCGCCCACCAGCAGCGCCACACGGTCGCCCTGGACGAGCACGTCATAATAATCGCCGCCAACGGTGCGGCAGGGCAGGTTGAGGCGTGCGATCTCGAGCCCGGGAATCTGCGGGATTTCGGCGGGCAGGAGCCGGGCCTGAATCTCGGCGGCCTGCTGCAGTTCATATGCGTGCATGCGCTCGGCGTGCTCGACCTCGGCGAGCCGCGCCTGCTCGATGCGCGCCGCAGCGATGTTGGCCATTACCGTAAGCAGCGACAGATCTTCTTCGGTAAACGTGTGGAGCAGCCGTTGCGCGTCGACGTAGATGAGGCCGATCACTTTGTCGCGGGTCTGCAACGGCACCGCCATGAAGCTCCGGACACCTTCGAGCACGATGCTCTGGCGCTGCCGCAGCGCGGAGTCGAGCATGGTGTCGACGACAAGAAGGGAGGCGCGCTCGCGGATTACGCGATCGCGGATAGCGGCGCTGATTCGAAAGTGTTCGCCCTTGACCGCACGGACGACGAATTCCGTGCCCTCCATGGTCACCAACACGCCACGCGAGGCTCCGACGGCTTCGATCGAGAGGTCCAGAATGAGGCGGAACAGTTCGTCGAGCGGCAGATGGCTCGAAAGCTCCTGGCCGGCGCGAATGAGTGCCTGCATGGAACGCGAGGTGCCGGCGATTGCGGCCCTGGCGGAGTCGAGCGAGGCCCGTTCTTTGACGACGGTGGAGGTCTTTTGGGAGGCCGGCGGCGGGTCCAGAAACAGGACCGTGCGATCGGGGGCAGCCGCGACGGCGAATCGAAACTCCAGTTTCAGACGGCCGGCTTCGACGAGGTCGCCGGTACGGAGTGCGCAGTGGCCGTGCAGGGGGCGACCATTTACGGATGTGCCGTTCGTGCTGCCGAGGTCGCGGATGATCCAGTCGCTGCCGGAGCGCTCGAAAGCAAGGTGATTGCGGGAGAGCTCGCCTTCTTCGGGAAAGGACAAATCATTCGAGAGCGCGCGTCCGAGGCTGTGGCGTTCGCCCGTGAGCGGGACGATACGGCGGGTCCCATCCGGGTAGGTGACGAGCAGTTCGGCGGCGGCTTCACGTGCAACCTGGGGCATCACTGGGGACGATTTCCTTCCGGGCAGAAGACAGCGTGGCATGTCCGCGGGGCGATGGTCAAGGGAGGGGTGGCCAATGGCCGTGATGCTCGTTACGCACGGCGAGCAGCAGGTATTCAGGAGACCACTGCCGAGGTCTCGGGGAGATGCCGCAAACGGCCGATGTTCTGTGTAATTCGTCGCGTGTTCGCCCGGCCGGAGCGGTGTACTAACCGAGGTTCTGACGCTGGTTGTTACCTGTCCCCGCGGATGGCTGCGCCCTCGAGGCAGCCGTCATCGCTGCCCCAGATGACGCTCGAACCCCAGATGACGCTGTAGGCCGAAGTGCCCGCGCAGCCCCAGATTACGGACGAGCCCCAGATCACGCTCGTGCCGCTGATCAGCACATTGGAACCCCAAATGACCGATGATCCCCAGATCACCGATGAGCCCCAGATCACACCCGTATCGAAAACCACGCTGACGCGGCCCGTCGCAGGATCGGCAATCGCGGTGGGCGACTTTGCCGTACCGGCGCCGACAGACTCGTCCGCGAGCGCGGCGGCGATATCGAGATACCCGGCGCCGACCGTGAAGATGTCGTACTGGATATGGTACGTCGTCCCGGTCACCGGGTCGGTAGCGGTGCTCGATGGCGGGAGCGCTTTCCACGCGGTCTTCATCAGCCGCGCCTTGACCTGATCCGGCGTGAGAGAAGGATTCTTGTGCAGCAGGGCTGCGGCAGCACCGGTGACAACCGGGGTCGCCATACTGGTGCCACTGAGGATGTAATAATCGGGGGATACACCCCTTCTCCCGGTCGCACTGATCAGAGAGTACGGCACACCGTTTTCGGGATACTGGCGCGCCAGGTAGCCGTCAGTTGCGCGCAAGGCGATCAGGCGATTCCCAGGAGCAACGATATCGGGCTTGACGATGTGGTCAATCGCGGTCGGGCCCTTCGAGCTGTAGCTCGTCATCACGTCGTCGCCGCGTGTGGCGCTTCCGACGGTGTTCATCGCGCCAACAGTCAGGACGAACGGATCGTTGCCGGGCGAAAGTATCGTGCCGTAACCCGAGGTACCGAGACTGTTGTCGCGCCCTGCGTTCCCGGCGGCGACCACGACAACAATGCCCGCCTGCCACGCCCGCTCTACCGCCTGGCAGAGCGGATCCTGCATATAGCTCTCGACGATCGGGCGCCCGAGCGACAGGTTGATTACCCGGATGTTGTACCGGCCCTTCAGCTCGATAGCGCGGTCAATGGCCGCGATTACCTGACCATCAGTTCCCCGGCCATGCGCGTCCAGCGCACGGAGATTCACGATCTGCGCTCGCGGAACGATTCCGATGAAGGTTCGCGTGTAGCTCCCGCCCGTGGAGGATGCCCCGCTTCCGGCGACTATGCCGGCGACGTGCGTGCCGTGACCATAGGGATCTTTCGTGACGTTATCCGCAACGAAGGTCTCCGAATATACGATGCGTTTCGCCAGGTCCGTCACGGCATCAACACCGGAATCGATCACCGCGATACCGATGCCGCGGCCATCCCAGCCGGCGCCGCGCGCCGACGCCGCCCCGGCCGCCGCAGCCGCGTAGTCGAGTGTTGCTTTGACCCCCCGATCCGGCGAGATGTAAGAGACGGCGGAATCGGAGGCCAGAGTCTTAATGGAATCCTCGGGCAGCGCACAGAGCAGTGCATTGATGTGGCGGTATCTGCGCCTGGTCTGTCCTCCGAGTTCGGTAACGCGCTTTTGTACGCGATCGCCACTGCCGGCCGTATACTGCACGAGGAGGTCGCGGAAAACGACTTCGGCGGATCCTGAGCCTGTGGTCGCAGACGAAATCGACGTCGAGCTCGATAAGTCCTGCGCCAGCTTCAGTTCGGCGGCGGGCGCGAAAACCGCGAGCAGCAGAGCCATCGGGAGCATGCAGGCTTTTGCACTCGATCGCAACACGGACCGGTTTGACCACATCCGGCCCCAAATGGCCGATCGTCGAATCGGGGGCACGTTCACCGAAGAGCTGATCATATTGACATTCCGCTTTGCTGACCTGACATTCTCAGGCAGTTTCCAGCGTGCGGCTAAGGCGACGCTTAGGCGCAACCAGTCAAAGGCCCTGGGTGAAGACACGCGTACCAGAACTTCTGTTGTGCTGGGGATTTTACTGTCAGTACTTCGGGGCAAATGCCGGACCGCAGCGGCCCAGCGCTCGTCCCACCGATCGTTATCGGCTTGCGGCGTGAGAGCTGGCCGAGAGATCGACGCCGGTGTCGACCCAGCAGCCGGTACGCGCTGACTGGAGGATCGCATCGCAGACGCGTTGCGTCTGGAGCGCGTTGCGGAAGTCCGGCTGGGCGGGCCGGCCGGTCTCGATTCCATGCACGAAATCGGCGAGCGCGTTCAGGAACGTGTGCTCATATCCGATGGTCGTGCCGGGTACCCAGTATCGATTCATGTAGGGGTGCTCCGGGTTGGTCACGTGAATCTTGCGCCAGCCGGTCAGGTGCGATTCCGTCTTCCTGCCCGACTGTTTTTGCGTGTATTCGAAGTACTGCAGGTACTCGGGATCTTCGAGGTCAAAGAAGACACTGCCATCGGCACCGTTGAGCTCGAAGGTGTTGTAATTCTTGCGTCCTCGGGCGTAGCGCGTGGATTCGAACGTACCCATGGAACCGTTCGCAAATTCCGCCAGGAACATGCAGGCATCATCGATACCAACGGGTTCCACGCGGCCGGTGACCGCGTGCCTGCGTTCCATGACGAAGGTCTGGGTTTTGGCGACAACGCGCGAGATGGCGCCGTTCAGCCACATCGCGGTATCTATCGAGTGCGCCAGGAGATCGCCGGTAACACCGGAGCCCGCAACATTCACGTCGAGCCGCCAAAGCGCCGGCCCGCCCTGCGGGACGTCGGGTGAGATGGTCCAGTCCTGAAGATATGTTGCCCGGTAATGAAACGTGTGGCCGATACGGCCTTCGTCGACGATCTGCTTCGCCAGCGCGATCGCGGGCACGCGACGGTAATTGAACCAGACCATGTTGGGGACACCCGCGGCCTCGACAGCCGCGGTCATCTCTTCGGCCTGCTTCGCATTCATTGCGAGCGGTTTCTCGCAGGCGATCATCTTGCCGGCGCGCGCGGCA
>DASSSG010000415.1:0-5735 GCA_035708545.1 Bryobacteraceae bacterium
GCGGAAGGAATATGATGCTCTGTGTGAACACGACGACACGCCGAGAGTTCCTTGCGGGCACGGCAAGCCCGCTGCTGGCTGCCGGGGATACGCGGCCCAATATCGTATTCATTCTCAGCGACGATCACCACTATCAGTGCGTCGGCGCCGCGGGCAATCCAAACATACGCACGCCCAACCTCGATCGCCTGGCGTCACGCGGCGTGTTTTTCACGAACGGCCAGATCAGCACGCCACAGTGCTGTCCGAGCCGCGGAATCCTCCTGAGCGGGCTCGAGACTTACCAGAGCGGCCTGATCAGCAACGGACAAACGTCTTTCCGTCCGGGGCATCCGCCCACCGTGCCGGAAAAGTTACGTGCGAGTGGGTACGATACTTTGCTCATCGGCAAGTGGCACATACGGAATCAGCCGCGCGAGTGCGGGTTCTCGCGCGCTCCGCTCTGGCTGCGCGGCGGCTCGAGCAGATATCAGGATCCGCAGCTCGCTCACGGCCTCGACAGCAAACCGGAGCAGACGCCGGGGCACATTACGGACCTGTTCACGGACGCTGCCGTCGACGTGGTGCGCAACGCGAAGCAGCCCTTCTTTCTCTGGCTGGCCTACAACGCCCCGCACACGCCGTGGTACGCGGCGCCCCGATATAGAGAGCTGTACGAAGGGCGGTCGCCCGAGACGCTGGCGCCGCCCGCGCATCCTAAGTCAGCCAAACCGTTCGACTGGGTGACTTACTACTCGGTGATTAGTCATCTCGATGAAGGCATTGGGCGCGTGATCGGCGAAATTGATGCGCGCAGGCTCTGGGATAACACGTACGTGTTCTTTCTGGGGGACAACGGCTTCATGTGCGGCACAAAAGACTGGAATGGGAAGGTGGTGCCGTGGGAGGAGTCGATCCGCGTGCCGTACCTTGCGGCCGGTGGGAAAGTGCGCCGCGGCGTTCGGTCGGGCGCCGCCGTCACTTCGATCGACCTGCCCGCGACCTGGCTCGACCTCGCTGGCGTAACGGCGAGCTACAAACTGGCTGGCCGCAGCATAGCGCCGGTGTTGAAGGCCGGCAGACGAGACCCGGAGGCGGGATTCAGCGTGTGGGCGGACGGCCGGCCAGAAGCCCTGGCAGTGGGAACAGCGGTGGAGCCGTACCGGCTGGTCCGCACCGGAACGCACAAGCTGATCGTATGGGAATCAGGGCGGCAGGCGCTCTATGATTTGCGCCAGGATCCCGGCGAGAACCGCGACCTTTCGGCTGAGCGCGCGTCCGCCGAGACACTCTCGCGGCTGCGAGGCCTGCTGGCCGCGCGCATGAAGGAGACAGACGATCCAGCGGCGGGGTGGTTGGTCCGCCGCAGTTAATTCGAAGCTGTGCAGGGATGGAAGCGGGGCAGGATGGTATCCCGGATACAATCCTGCCCCACATCAGCGCGGGCTGCAGACGAATTCAGATTCAGTAGTAATAAGGTCAAAACGTGAAACGCAGAGATGCCTGCATTACTCGCGCGCTGCGCGTCGACGTCACCTGACCAAAACGACCATTCACCTGTTTGCCTTCCGGGTCGAAACGAGCAGTGCTGTCGACTCCGGAGAATTGTGTGTGGTTGAAGGCGTTATACATCTCCCAGCGGAACTGAAGAGAACGGCTCTCGCTGAGCAGCAGAAATCTCTTCACCAGGGAAATGTCCCAGTTGTTGTGCCCCGGCCCGCGGAATACGTCCTTCGGGGCATTGCCGGGATCGCCTTTAGCCGGTCGCGCGAAGACGCTGGTATCGAACCATCTGTCGAACCTGCGCTCGCCGTGAGGAAGCTGCGCCTTGCCGGTGACGATGATGCGCGTGCCGTCGCCGCCGCCGCTGAGGTCCGCCCCATCGGTGGTGCTGAAGCCGACGCCGCTCGGCTGTCCACTGACGAAGGCTGTGATGCCGGATACCTGCCAGTTATCGAGCGCCTGCCGGACGAGCACATTCTGCCAGAGGCGGCTGGCTTTCGGCACGTCCCACATGTAATTGAGCACCATGGCGTGGGTCTGGTCAGAACCGGACTTGCCGTAACTCCAGACGCGGAGCGGCCGATACATCGGGATGCCCGAGTAGTCCATCATTTTCGAATACGTGTACGCCAGCCCGAACTGAAATCCATGTGTGAAGCGACGATTCGCGGAAGCGCGGAGCGAGTGATAGCTGGACGAATAAGCATTCTCCGCGTAAGTAATGCCGGAGTAGCCCGGCATCGGCCGCAGGAAGTCGTCCAGAAGAGGCCTCGAAGGATTCGTCGGATCGGCGTTCTGTGGCAGGAACCGTACCCCGTAGGGCAGCGTGTTGAGATTCCTTGTTTGTCCCAGGCGCCGAGCCAGAGTGCCGACATACGACACATCGACCAGGGTTGCCCAGCCGACGTCATGCTGGATGCCGAACGTCAGGTTATAAATTGCGGGGGTCTTGTTATTCCTGTCGAAACTATTCGTACCGCTCGGAAAGAGGACCCCAGCGCTCTGCAGGAAGGTATCGAGGTTTCCGTTGTACGTTATCGGCGTGAAAACGGCGGGCGGGTTCTTCGACGCCGCGCTCCATCGGCTGACACGCATGTTGTAGAGGACCGCAGCGCCGGCACGCACCGCCGTCTTTCCGCGGCCGAATGGATCCCATGCAATGCCGAGCCGCGGTCCAACCTGTACGGGCTGCTGATCGACCCAGCCCCTCGGGTAACCTGGGTCGCCGGACAACACACCGCCGACGGCCGGATCGCCGCTGCCGGGCACGAAGGCTCCGATCAGAGCGGCAGGCGCGAATTCGCCGGTCAGCGGGTTCTGCGCCATTCTTCGATTGCCGGGACCGAAGGCCGGTCGGTAAAGCGCCGGCGCTTTCCTGGGATCGTAGCGATCGAGGGCAAGCAGCGCCTGCTGCCCGTCGTAGGTCGCGTACATATTGTTGTACCAGCTGAAACGCAGGCCGTAATCAATCGTCAGCGCGCGAGTGGCTCTCCAGTTATCCTGCGCGAACCACTCGACAATGCTTTGCCGCATGTTGGCGCCGTAGCGGCTCGTGGACTCACGATAGTTGGCGAAGTTCCCGAGCAGTGCATTGGAGTACGCCCAGTTGGAATCGAGCGGATTGTTCGTATCGCGGCCAAAGGCGAAGGTGCCGCTGAAGGTGCTTTGCTCACCTTCGTAGTTGCGGATACGGCTGATGGCCACACCCGCCTTGAGAGAATGGCTTCCGCGGATCACGCTCAGATTGTCATTGAAGCTGAACGTTGTATCGGCGCCGCCGGTCAGAAAGCGATCGTCGTAGCTCACATCGGCGCTGTTCGGAACTCCGCCGAACGAGTAGCGAGGAATGACGCCCTGCGCGTTGATGCCGGGGTACCACTGCCCGGCTGTGAAGCCCCTCTTCGCTCGCAAAACCTTGTCTAACTCGGGCTGCCCGCCGACTTCATGCCACCTCTCGCGGTTATGGCGGCCGCCCGCGGTGAACTCGTTCACCACGGTCGGGCTGAAGACGCGCGTATAGCTGAGGGTGAGACCTTCTTCGTTGAAGCAGTAGCACTGCCGGAACAAGCCCCAGTTTGACGCTCCTCCGGCGACGGCGTAGCCCCTCTGTTCGGCAGACCATTTCGAGCCACGGACAGAGATGCGATCTTTCTCTGTTGGGACCACGTCTACTTTGAAGAGAATTGTGCGTTTCGGATGCTCGAGACTCTCCTGAAATACGTAGTTGTAATTGCCTTTGCTGATGCTGCGGTCGGTAAAGTTGGGCAGCGGGAGAATATTGAGCAGCGCCAGACCATTCCGGTTGATGCGGCCCGCGGGAATCCGGTTGTCAAGGAACGGCTGGCCGGTGAGCGGGTCCCTGATCTGTATGATTCGGCCACTGACATCCAGCGTCTGCGAAAAATCGCCGGCCCGCTCGAGAGCCGTCGGAACGGTTACCTGCCGCAGGGCCTGCGGATCCCTGATCCTCCAGTCCTCGAACGACAGGAAACCGAACAGCCACTGCCGCTGCGCATTGAATTTTCCCGGAATATACAGCGGCCCGCCCAGTGTGAACCCGAGCGTGTTGTAGCGGTAGAGCGGTTTACGGACGTTGTTGGCGTTGTTGAAAAAGCTGTTGGCATTGAACATCTCATGGCGCTTGTACCAGTAAGCGCCGCCGTGAAAGTCGCGTGTGCCGGATTTCGTGACGATATTGATGACCGCGCCGCCGTTGCCGGCGTATTCGGCCTGGTAATTGTTCAACAGCGCCTTGACCTCGCCGATTGCGTCAATGCTGAGCGGAGCCGAGAACACGCTCGGCGTGCCGATGTCGTTGCTCAGCAGCCCATCGAGCGTCATGGTGTTGGTGCGATTCGGGGCGCCGCCGATCTCGGGCGTGTCGGTCCCGTACGAGCCGCCGAGCGCGACCGGATCGGTGCCGTATCGCACGCCCGGCAACAGCCGCAGCAGCGAGACCACGTCGCGTCCGCGCGTCATCATGGTCGACATCTGATCGGGAGTGAGCATGGCCGACTGCTCGGCGCTCGCTGTCTGCACCGACGCGGCCTGGCCGGTGACCGTAATGCTCTCCGAGACAGTGCCGATACTGAGCTGGACCTCGCCGAGGGCAAGGCGCTCGTTGGCGGTGACCACGATCCCGGTTCGCCGGAGCGCCTTGAAGCCTGCGCTCTCGACGGCGAGGGAATAGGTTCCTGGCGGAATCGCGACGAGTGTGAAGTCCCCCGTATCATTCGTCGTTGCTGTGCGGCTTTCACCTGTACGATCGCTGGTCAGGACGACCCGTGCGTTCGCGATACTCTGGCCTGATGGGTCAGTGACGGTGCCCGTCACGGTACCGGTGACGGTTTGCGCGGCTGCCTGGGCTGCCAGGACAATCGCGATTGTCAGAAACGTGAGCAGTGGTTGAGCTACTCTCTGCGGCATGGCGCCTCCTTCCGCATTCCCCCGAATCCCGCCTCGTGGGCCGGCAGGCGGGATTGAGCAAGCAATGATGTAATCGAGCATTTATATGCCAAAACGCGACGACCTGTTCACCACAACAGCTTCAAAGCGAAGGTCAGTTGCCGCTGGCCGTGTCCCTTTTCGCCGCTGATCTGTCCGAAGGCAGTGTTCGTCGGCGTGGTGTTCGGGTTCGCGAACTGCGGGTGATTGAACGTATTGTAAGTTTCGAACCGGAACTGCGCGCGTGCTCGCTCGGCGATGTGGAAGTTCTTGAACAGCGACGCGTCGCAGTTGTTGATGCCGTCGCCGCGAATCCAGGAGAACCGCAGCGGCAGCGTGCGATAGTTATTGGCGAGAGAGCGCGTGTTGTTGCGTTCGAAGCCCTCCGTTCTGAACCATCGCGAGATACTTCGTTCGCTTCGCGGCAGGACAATGCCGCGGAGGTCGCCCGTGAAAATGGCGTTCCCGAAACCGAGCGCCTGTCCGCTCTGGCCTTCGTACCACGCCTGCAGCTGCCAGCCGCCGATAAAGGCGTTCACGAACCGGTTCACGCTTTCCCCGACCCGCTTGCCCCGCCCGAATGGCAGGTCGTAAATCCCGCTCAGAGTCAACCGATGGGGGTAATCCTGATCGGAAATTACTTCCGCCGGCCGCAGGTCGGAATCGTTCAGAAATTCGCGGGCCTCCATGAATTTCGACCAGGTCCAGCTCGCCTGAAACGTCAGACCGCGGTGAAAGCGCTTCTGCGCACTTACCTGAAGCGAGTGATACCAGGACCAGCCGGTCGTCTCGTTTGTTGATACTCCGGT
>DASSSG010000416.1:0-4636 GCA_035708545.1 Bryobacteraceae bacterium
CAGGCCGTGGTGGCGGGGGTGTTCCTGCGGACGGCTGCCGAGTGGGACGACTGGCGCGTGATCCCGCAGCATTTTCACGACGCCGGGGAGACGGTGATCGTGGAAGGCCGCTACATCGGCACGTATCGCGCTACGGGGCGCCAGATTTACGCGCAGTTCGTCCATGTATTCACGTTCCGCAGCGGCGTGGTGGTGCGGTTCCAGCAGTACACGGACACGGCGCAGTTCAGAGATGCCGTCACGAGCCTATCGCGGGTACGGATGGCCTCGTAATGTGGTGAAGGCGCGGTAAAGCTGCTCGGCGAGCATCGCTCGCGCGAGTTCGTGCGGAAAGGTCATCGCCGAGAGCGAAAGCAGGAAGTCTGCGCGCGAGCGCCATTCGGGCGGGAGTCCATCGGCGCCCCCGACGACAAAAACCTGGTCGCGACCCTCTCTCTCGGCCTTCGCGATCAGCTGCGTGAACTCCTCCGAGTCGAGCGCGCGACCGGCCGGATCGAGCAGAATCTTCGCGGCAGCCGGATGCTTTGCCCACACATCAATGCGTCCCGGGACGATTTCGCGCATTTCGACCTGCCCATAGCGGGTGGTGCGCCTGATGAACTCGTCCGCGAACGCGTTCAGGCCGGTATCGCGCGGCTTGCCGATATAATACAGCCAGATTCTCACCGATAGGTCAGCAGCTCGCGGCAATCCAGATGCGGGTGGGAGTTAAACGAGCTGAGCGAAAACCGGCCGTTCTCGCACAGGAACTCGGAATAAGAGCAGTTGCGGGATGCCCAGATCAGCTCGACCGCCTTCCGCGGCGGCAGGTCGAGCGTGGCGCTCAGCGTGGCCGCGATCGGGCCGCCTGAGGTGAAAACGACGGAGCAGGAGCCGTTCGGCGCCGATTGGCGGATTCGTGCGATGGCGCTCGTGACGCGCTCCCGGAAGCTCTGCCAGCTTTCCACTTCGGTTATCGGAATGGCGGCGTCGCACCAGTGTCTCGCCACCGCCTCGAACAGAGATTGCAGAACGCGTCCGGCTTCCGGACTGCCGCCGGCAGCCTGAAATTCGTCCCAGAGCCGGCGCGCTTCGGCATCATGCTCGACGAGTTTCGGCACATAGAGCTGCATGAGCTTGCCCGCATCGAGCTCGTCGACCTCACTGACGATCACCGGATCGGGCCAGGGGAGCCCGGCGGCGCGGACGGTTTCCCCCGCGATCTCACAGGTCCGCATGTGCCGGCGTGCCGGTCCGCAGAAGACCTTCTGGAATTCGAGCCGGTGCCGCGCCCAGAACTCGCCCAGCTTGCGTGCCTGAGCCTCTCCGAGCGCGGACAGACGGTCGTAATCTTCTTCCATGTAGGACGCCTGGCCGTGACGCACCAGCGTCAGGACAGTCATCAGGCGCGCACCGCTCTGTAAACCTTCTGCATCGCCGCCACGATCCGATGAGTTTCGTTCGTTGTCCACTTCGGGTCGATGGGAATGCCGCCGAACCGGTTCAGGATCGCGATGGTTTTCGGGCAGGTCTCCGGCCCGTACTGCATCGACTTGCCGCGCGCGGTATTGAAGCTTGGCCACGCCGGGTGGATGGTGCGCTTGTTCATGATCTGCGGAACCAGCGGCAGTACGACGCTCCCTCCAGGCGGCTGCGCGACAACGCCTTCGGCCTTCATGCCCGCGATATAGGCGTCACGCTGCTCTTTGTCGCGGAAGCCGAGGAACACGGCCGCGCCGATGTCGCCCTGCGGATCGGGCAGCTTGCGGAACTCGACGCCGGGAAGGTCGCGAGCGGCGTCGTACAGCCGCCGCGCGCACGCCCGCGCATCGCCGATGATGCGGTCGATCTTGCGGATCTGGGCGAGCAGGACCCCGCCCGAAAACTCGTTCATGCGATAGTTCGTCCCGATGAACGGATCGAGCTTGCCCTCACCGTGGGAGGCCCGCACCATACCCATGTCGTGGAAGCGGGCGGCCCGTTCGAACAGCGCGGCGTCGTTGGTGACGACCGCGCCGCCCTCGCCCGCGGTGATGGTCTTGTTCTGCTGCAGGCTGTAGATCCCGACGTCGCCCATCGACCCGAGCGGCCGGCCACGGAAGCTCGCACCGACGCTCTGAGCGCAGTCTTCGATGACGCGCAGCTTGTGCCGGCGTGCGATCTCGAGGACTTTGTCGATCTGGCAGGGGTTACCCTGCAGATGAACGGCCATAACCGCTTTCGTTTGCGGGGTGATGTGCCGTTCGATGTCGTTCGGATCGATGTTGAAGGTCTCGTCGATTTCGGCAATGACCGGCAGCGCACCCGCGAGCACGATGGTGTTGAAGCACGAGTGCCACGTCCAGGCGGGCAGGATGACTTCATCACCCGGCCCAATCTCCAGAGCAGCGAGCGCCACCTGCAGCGCGCCGGTTCCCGAGGTAACCGCGAGCGCATGTTTCGTCTGCATTCGCGCGGCGAACTCCTGCTCGAACTGCCGCACCTTGGATTTTGCCGCATACCAGCGGAACGGGTTGCGGCTCTCGAGCACGTCATTGAGCTGCACGCGCTCGGCTTCGTCGTAATAGAGCGGCCCCCAGTGACGGGGCCGTTGCACCGGAGCGGTTGCCGCCGCCTGCATGGCGCCAAGCGCCCGCGGCCCGACGCCCGCCGCCATCAACAGATCTCTTCGTTTCATGCTTTGAACAGAGGCTCCGCTGCAACCGGCTGGGTCAACAGAGCCTCGCGCTCCTTTTCCTTCATCGGTCTGGATCGCGATGCGATATCGAGCGCCAGCTCATACAGGCGCTCGTCTCCGGGCGGCACGGCCGCCGTAATGTCCTGCGACAGTGTCCAGCGGAGTGCCTTCTCCGCCAGTACGGGATCGTCGATCGGCTGATACCAGCACTTTGGATACTTCGTCGATTTCTGGTCGGTGCCCTTTGGCCAGCGCCCGAGCGCCATCGCCTTCAGCGCCAGCCTCGTGATGTTCTTTCGCTTTGCGAAGTCGAGGATCTGCGGCCCGAATTTCCCCTTCGCCCACGTGTTGAAACTGACCGGGAAGAGGATGGAATCGAGTGGGTAATTATCCATAAGCTTGATCGCCGCCTCGGCCGAGTGAGCCGACACGCCGAGAAACCGCACCTTGCCTTCGTCTCGGGCTTTTATAAACAGATCTCCCGCGCCGCCCACACGAAGGATTTCATCGACGTCTTTGATCGAGCTTACTGCATGGAACTGGTACAGATCGAAATGGTCGGTATGCAGGCGCTGCAATGAACGTTCGAGCTCCGCGCGAGCACCCTCGGCATCGCGCTTCTGGGTTTTGCACGCCAGGAAGACGCGGGTGCGGTATGGCTTGAGCGCTTCGCCGAGTTTGATCTCGGCTTCCCCGTCCCAGTACGACGGCGCAACGTCGTAATAGTTGATCCCTCGATCGAACGAAGCTGCCACCATGCGGTTGGCGGCCGCCTGCTCCTGTCCAACCACGACGATGCCGCCGAATGCGATGACCGAGACAGGCACATCCGGTTTGTAAGGCCGACGTGGAATGGACTGTTTCGCCAGTGCCGACGGCACGGCGGCCGCGGCTGCTATGAATTCGCGTCTGTCCATGGCCGCATTGTATAGCAGTAAGGATCCAGGTGGGATTGCGGTATACGTTCTGATACATTCAGCGCGTGCTCACGCGCCGAGATCTGCTGGCAACAGGCTCGCTGGCAATGGGGGCCCCACCACCGCGCCCCATGCTGGCCACGCAGTCTTACGTCTGGACCCAGATACTCGACCGCGAGAAGCGAGGCCTCGCCGGCGGCGTGCGCGAGATGACGGCCGCCTGCCGCCGTGCCGGCTACAAGCGCATCGAGCTCATGTCGCGTTTTCTCGACCAACCCGCTCTGGAGAACACCGCGGATGCGCTTCGTCGCGAGCGTTTGCGTGTGCCGGGCATCTATGCGGATGGCCCGATGCACGAGGCTGAACTGGCGGAGAAAACGATCGCCTCGGTCCTGCAGTATGCGGGCATCGCGAGGAAATTCGGAGCCGGATATGTAACCACCAACCCGCATCCGAAACCCGGACGTGCGGCGAAGACGGATGCGGAACTGGCAGTACAGGCGCAATACGTCGAGCAGCTCACGGGTGCACTCGCGGGCCGTGGGATGCGGCTCTTCCTGCACCACCACGATGCGGAAATGCGTGAGGGAGCACATGAGTGGCGGCATCTGCTCGACAATACCAGCTGCGAACTCTGCATCGACGTGGACTGGGTAATCCAGGGTGGACAGCAACCGCGGGAGCTGATCCGAAAAGCAGGCCGCCGGCTGGCGAGCCTCCACGTCCGCAACGCGCGCAACAAGATCTGGACCGAGTCACTCGACGAGGGTGATTACGATTACGCGCCGATCGCGTCGGAGCTGAAGAAGACGCGTTTCGCCGGCTGCATAATCATCGAACTGGCGTTGCGGCCCAGCACTACACTCACGAGATCGCTCGAGGACAACCTGCGCCGCAGCCGCGAATGGGCCGAGAAGATGTTCGGCCCGCTCGTATAGCGCGCCTACCTGCGCTTCTTTGAGAGGTCGAGAAGCTCTACTTTGCGGAACTCGATCGGGTGACTCTCCGACTGCAGCGAGATGTACCCTTCGGTCAGAATCTCGCCATCACGCTTCACTGCCGG
>DASSSG010000417.1:0-4491 GCA_035708545.1 Bryobacteraceae bacterium
AGCGCCCGGCCGCGAGCTGCGTGTTCGAGATAGCGCCCATATTGGACGTCACCCCGACTAACTGCACCCCATCTATGTGCCGGGTTCCGGATTTGACAAGGGCGCGGCGGAACGCCTCCATTCCGATTTCGCGCACCAGCCGTGCGTTCTGCCGAACGAAGTGAAACTCCTCGCGGCTCATTTCCGGATTGCGGCGGTCCCGTTCAAGGAATTTTTTCGGATCGACCTTGCCGACCATCAGAATGCGGCGAATACGAAAACCCTCGGCGCCCATATCGGAGACCTGCTGCGCGACGTACTCGTCCATCCCGTTGATCACAGCCATAACGGCGATCAGCGTCATCGTCGCCAGAATGATTCCGAGCAGCGTCAGGAAACTGCGGAGCTTGCTCGTACGCAGCGAACCGAAAGCAACAGCCGCAGCTTCGCCAAATGACGCGTTATTCGCCATTCGATATGTGATACGAGAGCGGGCGAGAGCAGGTTCCCGCGCGTGCCACCAACCTCAGGAGATGTTTCAATACGATTATGAACTATCGAGTCCTGCTGGCGTTTGTGGCCCTCACGGCGAGCACGGTGTCAGCGCAGGAGCGCAAACCACGCGCCAGGCCAAAACGCGAAACGACGCAGGCGGCGATCGGTTGCGTCGATCAGCGCGGCGAAACCTGGATTCTCACGGGCGACCGGGCGCTGCGGCGCGTACTCACGCTGCAGGGGGACGGGTTCAGCAATGACAACTTCGCACGGTATCTGGGGCACAAGGTGAGGGTGCAGGGCCGGCTCGCCGAAACGGGCAGCAGCATATTTCGCGTGCGGGAGATCACGACGATTACAGAGACATGCAAGCCGGACGAGCCGTGAAGGTCTGAGCCGCCGTGTCGCCGTACCGGCCGGCAATGCGGCCGCTAGAGCCAGTATTGCCACTCGCCGCGGGCAATTACATACGCTGACAAGGCAGCATTTGTGACAGCATGCGCGAGGATGCAGTCGCCGAGGCTCCTGGTTCGCACCATCCACCAGTTATAGATAACGCCGGCAACCAGCCCGACGTCCCAGTACGGGCCATGCTCGGAGCTGAAGAGAACGGCTGTGATCCAGAATGCGCGCGGCGACCAGGCCCCCAGCGGCACGCGCCAGAACTCGGTGTTCACGATCCATCGCATGAGCCAGCCGCGCCAGAACAGCTCCTCGACTATCGGAACCAGGAGGATGGCACGCACCGAACGAAAGAACAGCACCATCGGATCGTTGAGCAGTGGCGTATCGATAGAGCTCTGCAGCGTGCCCGTGATCGAGTTCTGAAAGGGCCACTGCTGGCGGTAGCCGGGAAACACTACATCGGGCGCGATCCAGATGGCAAACACCAGCAGGCCGATACCGACGCTCGTCGCGGCCTTCCGCGTCGCGAACGTGATCACCCTGCGTGAGAACGCCCACAACACCGCCGCGAGTAAGGCGACGCGCAGCGGGAACTCCCAGCGGCCGAACGGAAGCGTCCAGTGTTGAACTGCCAGCAATGCGGCAAAGACAACGAACGGGAGCACCCACGGGAGCGCACTACGCGATTCAGGTACAGGTTCAGCGACGGCCGCGCCCGAAACGCGGCGAGTCTGGTCGGGAGCCATCAGGTCCGCGTCAGCCGAGTTTCGCCATCAATTCGCGAATCTTCGCTTCCTCGTTGCGAGCGGGCTTGTTCTTCAGCGCCGCCTCGAGCGCCTTTCTCGCTTCGGGTTTGTTGCCCTTGCTCGCCAGCGCCATCGCGAGGTGGTACTGGAACGTTGCGTTTTGAGGATTGGTGCGGATCAGTTCCCGATAAAGACCGATCGCGCTGTCATGCAGGTTTTTCTTGATGTAGACCCACCCCAAAGTGTCGGTAATGTTCGGATTCGTCGGACTCTTCTGCTTCGCCTTCTGTGCCAGCGCAAGCGCCTGATCCAGATCCGTGCCGCTCTCGGCGAGCTGGTAGGCGAGGTTGTTCAGAGCGATCGGATTATCTGACTGCAGTTTGAGGACCTGCTCGTACATGGCCCTCGCCTTCTGCTGTTCGCCTTTGCTTTCATGAACGAGCGCGAGCCCGAGCCAGGCGTTCACGAGTTTTGGGTCGATTTCGCGCGCTTTGTTAAAGCTCTCGACTGCTTTCTGCGCATCGCCGTTCGTGAACTGCACCTCCCCGAGACGCGCCCAGACGTCGGCAATGCGGTCGTTCCGTTTCAGCGCTTCGCCATAGAGCTGCTGAGCGAGGTCGAGCTTTCCCGCGCGGCCTGCGATGCCGGCGGCATTGATGTAGTTTTCCACCCTCGCAGGATCCGCCGCAATGCGGTCCTGGTGCAGTTTGAGCGCCTCATCGACACGCCCCTGACGCAGGTAGGCATCGCTGAGGCCGTTCAGCGCCCGAAGGTCTTTCGATTTCTCATATACCTCGCGGAAGATCGTCTCCGCCTGTTTCAGATTGCCGGAGGCGGCCTCCAGCACTCCCATCTGGTATTTCGCTTCCCAGAGGTTCGGCACCTGACTGAGAACGTTCAGCTCGACGCGGGCCTGCTTCAGTTCGCCGGCTCCGATCAGGGCCCGCGTGCGCATCAGCCGGGCGGGGATATTGTTCGGATCATAGGCGAAGACTTCCTGAGTAAGCTGCAGCACGCGACCGAATTCGTTGTTGCGCAGCAGGATCTCGGTCAGCCCGAGCCGCGGCAGCAGGTAATACGGCCGGAGCTTGATTGCTTCTTCGAACTGGATGCGCGCCTGCTGATAGTCGCCTTTCATCGCCATGGCGCGTCCGTAGTTGTAGCGCACGGTCGGGTTCTGGGGCATGCGGGTCACAATCGCCTGCAGTTCGGCCGTGGCCTTCTGGACCTCGTCTTTGTTCGCGCTTGCCAGCTGCAGAGCGGCGTGCATAGCGCGCGCCTCGTCATCTGTCGGATTGCTTTTCAGCAGATCAACCAGAATCTGTCTGGCCTCGTCCGGCTTGTTGGCGACGAACAGGGCCTCGATCATGCGCTTCTGGTACCCGGCTTTCTTCGCCGGATTTTTCCGGGCACCCTCGCGATAAAACTGCAGAGCGGTGTCGTAGTCGCGGAGGCGGTACATGAAATCGCCGGCTACCTCGTAGCCGTCCGGGAAGCGCTTCGGATCGTCCGTGATCGTCCGCAGCGTGGCCATCATCCGGTCACGGTCTTTGCGCGCATAGTAATGCGCCGCTAACTGGCTGCGAGCTTCGACGCTGCCGGGCAGCTTTGTGACTTTGTTCTGGAGTATGCGCTCGGCCTCCGCATCGCGCTGCTGGCGAATGTAGAGCAGGTACAGCGAGTCGTACGCGGCGGAGACCTCCGGATTTTTTTTGAGCAGGTCGAGGCCGAGCTGCTCGGCTTCCTGCGCGCGGCCGTCGCTTAACAGCGACTGCATGAGCACCAGAATTACGTCCGCTTCGAAGGGCTTCACCCGGTTCGCCTGCTGGAAGAAAGTGATCGCGTCTTTCACCTTGTTTTCGGTCAGGGCGAGATATCCGCTGAGGCGCAGAGCCTCATAGGAATTCGGGTTCTTCTTCATCAGGCGTTCGTGGATCGTGCGCAGTTCGGTGACAAGCTGCTTCGGCCGCTTCGGATCAGACAGATAGAGCTGCAGGTAGAGATTGATGAGTTTACTGTTTGCGTCCTGGTTGTCGGGCTGCAGTTCCACTGTGCGGTGGAGATCGCGGATTGCGGCTATCGCCTGGCCGTCGTCGAGATACACGAGAGAGCGCCGGTAATACGCTTCACCGTACTTCGGGTCCCGCTTGAGAGCGTTCGCATACATAATGAGCGCTTCCTTGCGCTTGCCCTTTTTCGCGTAGGCATTGCCGCGCTCGAGATACTTGCGCTTGGCGGCTTCCGGATCGCGATTGCACGCGCTCGTGAATGCCAGCGACGCGACCAGCAGGGCAGAGAGGATTCGCGGACCGAAACGGCAGAGCATATTTTTCACCAATGTCGTATTTTAGTGCGGCGCCTCGTGTATGTACGGGCGGATCTCAAACTCTACTACTCCTACTCCACTGCGATCGTCGGGATCGCCGGACCATTGCTTTGACTGTCGATGCCGCCGATCCGCAGCGTGACCGGTACAGCTTCGCCCCTGATTCGATACCAGGGGACGTACAGGTTGATCTGGTAAACGCCGACGAGTCCGGGCACCAGACCACTCCACTCGACGACCATCTCGGATTCCCTTACGCGCGGATTGCCGAAGAACACCTGCACAGGATCGGTAATCGCTGCCGGTTCCGACGGCGCTGCGCTGCCCGCGGTCACGCGGCCGCCTTTCGTTACGCCGAGGCCCGTCGCGAACAGCATGAGCCGCTGATCGCGGCGCGCGGGATTGTCCCTTGTAACGGGACGCCCATCCGCATGGTAGACGGCGGGCTGTTTGGTTTCGGGATCGGTAAACACGCCCGGTGCATATCGGGCAATCGTGATCTGCTGGGCGGCGGAGGCGAGCTTACGGTCGCCAGAGCGC
>DASSSG010000418.1:0-9837 GCA_035708545.1 Bryobacteraceae bacterium
CGGAAGCAGGTGTCCGACATGATCGGCCTGACGTCGCGATTGAAACGAACCGTGGGAGCGGCGACTGCTGGAACAGCTAAGGCGAGCGCGAGCAAAGCGCTCGGGGACGCGCGGAACATCGTTCAACCAGTTTAGCGGGATAGTCTGCCGGGCGGTGGGCCGGATGCCATCCTGCGCGCCGCCTGGCACCGGCGCTGTAGCGGATCGACAAACCGGCGCAGACTGCCAGACGGCCCCACACCACGTGCCTAACTCACTATGTCACGAATCACCGTTCCGCCCACGTCCGTGAGCCGGAAGTTGCGGCCGCTATAGAAATATGTCAATCGCGTGTGGTCGAGCCCGAGCTGGTTGAGCACGGTCGCGTGCAGATCGTGAATGTGGACCGGGTTTTCGACTGCTTTGAACCCGAAGTCGTCCGTTGCGCCATAAACCATGCCGGCTCGGAACCCACCCCCGGCCACCAGGTAAGTGAAGCCGTGATTGTTATGATCGCGGCCGTTCTGCAGCTGCACCAGCCCCCCGATCTCCACCACCGGTGTGCGCCCGAACTCGCCGCCGATCAGAACGATCGTGTCACTCAGCATCCCGCTCGCCTTCAAATCCTGAATCAACGCCGCGATCGGGCCGTCCGCCTGCGCCGCCAGCGGCCGGTGCAGCTCGATATCGTCATGGTTGTCCCACGGCTGAAAATTGCCGAAGTAGACCTGCACCATGCGCACACCACGTTCGAGCAGCCGCCGCGCCATCAGGCAGCCGCGGCCGAAATCGTGGTCGCCATATCGTTCGCGTACCGCCTGTGGCTCCCGCGTAATGTCGAAGGCATCGGGCGCGTCCTTCTGCATGCGGAACGCAATCTCCGCCGACTGTATGCTCGCCTCGAGCTGCTGGTCCGAGCCCGCGCGCGCCAGGTGCAGCCGGTTGAGCCGTTCGAGCAGGTCCAGTTCCCGCCGCTGCTCGGCCTCACTGAGCCTGGCATTGCGAATATTCGCAATCAGCTTCTTCGATTCCTTTTCCTCGAGCGATATGTACGTGCCCTGATGCACTCCGGGCAAAAAGGCCGATCCCCACAGCTGGTGTCCGATGACCGGCAGCCCGGCGCAGAGCACGATATAACCCGGCAGGTTGTGGTTCTCGCTGCCGAGTCCGTACGTCAGCCACGAACCCATGGACGGGCGTCCGGGCAGGCGATCGCCGGTGTTCAGCAGCAGCAGCGACGGCTCGTGATTCGGCCGCTCGGTGTGCATCGATCGAATGACACAGATTTCGTCGATGAGGGCGCCGATCTTCGGGAAAATTTCGCTCACCTCGATGCCGCTCTGCCCGCAGCGAACGAACCTGAACGGCGATCGCAGCAGATTGCCCGTCCTGCGCTCGGTCTTCAGATTTCCCGTCGGGACCGGCTGCCCGTGATATTTGTCGAGCATCGGCTTGGGATCGAACGTATCGACCTGCGACGGGCCGCCGTTCAGAAAAAGATACACGACGCGCTTCGCCTTCGGCGTGAAATGCGGCGGCTTCGGCGCGAGCGGAGTAACTTTCAACTCCGCGCCTGCGACCGACTGCAGGCCGACCATCCCGAAGCCCGCGCCCATCGTTGTCAGTAACTCTCGCCGTGTCATGGAACCGCCACTAATCCACAAACAGAAACTCATTCGAGCTCAACAGCACGCGCGTATAGTTCGGCCACGCGCCGGAGGCGGCGTACTCGAGCCCGAGCTTCAACTCTTCCGGCCGTGGCTCGCGGCCGAACAGCGCCGCATAGAGTGACCGGATCCGAGACCGGCTGTCTCCGCCGAACCGCGCGGCGAGCGCCTGCGCCTGTTTATCCACGAAACCGCTGTTCATCAGGAACAGCCGCTGCAGCGGAACGTTCGTCTGGTTGCGGGCCTCGCTCGTACTGTTCGGATTCGGGAAATCGAACAGCGCGAGCATGCCATCCAGCTTCCGCCGGCTGACGAATCCGTAGACCGTCCGTTGGTTGTTCTTCTCATCGAGGGGCGCGGCCTTCTCGGCAGGCGTCGCGTCCAATTGTCCCGATACGAACAGCATCGAATCCCGCAGCGACTCCGCATCGAGACGGCGCCGGTTGGCGCGCCAGAGCAGAAGATTCGCGGGATCCTTCGCGCCGTTTGCGTGGTCATTGCCGGCGCTCAGCGAGTAAGTCGCCGAGAGCATGATCGACCGGTGGAGTTTCTTCACTGACCAGCCGTTCGCCACAAACTCATGCGCGAGGTGGTCGAGTAACTCAGGATGCGTTGGACGTGCGCCGAGCTGCCCGAAGTTACTGGGAGTCCCGACAATGCCCCGCCCGAAATGGTGTTGCCACACGCGATTGACGATCACACGCGCAGTGAGCGGGTTATTCAGGTCTGCAATGGCTTGCGCCAGCTCGAGGCGCCCGCTACCCTTCGTAAATTGCCGTCTGTCGCCATCCAGGATGGCGAGGAAGCGGCGGGGCGCCACCTCGCCCGGATTGTTGCGATCGCCGCGGATCTGGACGCGCACGTCGGCCGGTTTGTCGCGATCACAAATCGTCTGCAGAAACGGATATTGTGACGGCAGGGCTTTTTTCAGCCGTTCGAGCTCTGCCTGTTGAGCGTCCAGATAGCTCTTCCACCGGCCCTCGAGGAACCGTTCGATCTTGCCTTTCCCGTAGTAGTAAACACCGTCAGGCGTCTTGAAGAATCCCGCGGAGTCGCGCGTCGATCGCTCGAACAGATCGCGCCAGAGCATGTATGTCTCGCGATCGAGCGAAACCAGCGACGCGCCGGCCAGCTTCGAACGATCGGGATTCAGCCCCAGAATGATCCTGTTCTTCTCGTCGACTTCTTTTTTCTCCTCGATGACGGCAAGTACGCGCTCCTGAACCTCGGCAGCGGCGGCCGGCGAAGGCTGCTCAAACCATTTCTTCAGAAATGGATGATTCCTGCGCCTCTCGTTCAGATACGTCTTCCAGCGCTCGAGTGTCTCCTGATCGAGGTCATCGGCGGCCTCCATGCCCTGCGCGGCAAGCAGATACCGCACCGTCTGTGAGGCGAGAATCTCGGCGATCTGCTGCCGCTGCGTGTCATAGAACCGGTCAAGGAGCGCCTGCTGCTTGTCGACCTTTTTCTTTTGCTCCTCCCAGCCGTCGACGACCGCTTTTGGCGCCAGCGGAAGCTCATGAAGCTCGGTGCTCGTGAACACGCCCTGCAGCGAGTAGAAGTCGATCGTCGGAATCGGGTCGAACTTATGGTCGTGGCATTGCGCGCAGGCCACCGTCAGGCCCAGGAACCCGCGCGTCGTGGCATCCACGCGGTCATCCTGCATTTCCGGGCTGAGACTGTAGAAGCCCAGGCCCGGTGCATAACGCATCGGATCATCCGCTGTCATCTGGTCGCCCGCGATCTGCGCTCTTACAAACGTGTCCCACGGCATGTCCTCGTTGAACGCTCTGATGACCCAGTTTCGGTAGCGCCAGGAGTTCGGATACGGATCGTCCTTCGTCGAGTTGAAGCGATCATCCGAATAACGTGCGACGTCCAGCCAGTAACGCCCCCATCGCTCGCCGTAGTGCGGCGACGCCAGCAGGCGGTCCACTACCTTCGCGAATGCATCGGCCGAGGTGTCGTGGAGGAATGTGTCCACCTCCTGCGGCGTGGGCGGCAGGCCGATCAGGTCGAACGTCGCTCGCCGGATCAGCGTTCGTTTGTCCGCCTGCCGAACCGGGCGGAGACCTTCCTTTTCCAGCCGCGCGAGAACGAAGCGGTCGATCGCGTTGCGCGGCCACCCGGTCGCGCGAACCTGCGGCACGAGAGGCGCTTTGACAGGCTGGAAGGCCCAGAACGCCCGCTGTGCGGGAGTGATGACAAACTTGCCCGAAACCGCCTTGGTTTCCGCGGGCCAGTAAGCTCCCGCGTCGATCCATTTAATAAGCGCCTCGATCTCGTTTTCCGGCAGCTTGCCGGGAGGAGGCATCCGGAGCCGCTCATGCTGGTGCGTGATGGCCCTGACCAGCAGGCTCTCCGCGGCCTTCGCGGGGATCACCGCCGGTCCGGAGTTGCCGCCTTTGAGCATCGCTTCGCGGCTGTCGAGCCGGAGTCCGCCCATCGCGGACGGCCCGTGGCAACCCCAGCATTTCGTGGCGAGCAGCGGCCGCACGCGTGTCTCGAAATCCTCGCGCTGGTCCGCCCCAAAGCAGAGCACGGCAACAAGCACGATAAGCGGAATGATGCGGCCAGGCATCGATTCACGTAGGTTACCGCAGGAGGGCCTGAGGTGACGCGCGCTGCGAGCTTCGCTACTTCAGCAGCGATTCCAGCTCGTCCAGCTGCTTCCGCAGCCGCCGAATCTGTTCTCTGGCGGCTTCAAGCTTCCGATCTCCGGCGGGCGGCGGTGCGGTCGTCGGCGCGGTCGTGGAGGCAGTCGCCTCGGGAGGCGGCGCCGTCTCCGTCCGGACCTGCTGCCCGGCGAGCAGGCCCAGGGCCTGCTCATAGGTCTCGCCGTATATCAGGCGGTTGCCCATCGCCAGCGCGACTCGTTTGAGCTGTGGCATGCGCGCCTGCGACGCCTGCAGGTAGATCGGCTCGACATACACGAACGTGTCCCCGACGGGCAGCACGAGCATCTGCCCGCGCAGCACCTGCGAGCCCTGCTGATTCCACAATGTCAGATCCTTTGAAATATTCTGATCGGAATCGATCCGAGCCTCGATCTGAAGCGGCCCATAGATCAGCGCCTGCTTGGAAAGCTGAAGCACAACCAGCTCGCCGAGGTGCTCGCCATCGGAGCGCGCTGCCATTAACCCGATCATATTGTCCTTGCCCCGTGGCGTGAAGGACATAATGAGCAGAAACTCGGGTTTCGTTTCGCCGGGCAAAGTAGCGACTACGAACGTGGGTTGCACGCGATCCGCGTCGGCGTTCTGGCTGTATTTCTCCCGCGCGACATCCCACAGATCCTCCTTGTTGTAGAACGCTTCGGGATCGCGCATATGGAACGTCCGATAAATCTCCGCCTGCGCAAGAAACTGAAGCTCCGGGTGCCGCACATGCGCGCGCAGGTCCGCAGCCATCTCCGACGCCGGCCGGAACAGGCGCGGCAGGATCGCCTGCCACGCCCGGATCACAGGGTCCGCTGAGTCGAAAACATACAGGGTCACACTGCCGTCGTAGGCGTCGACCACGGCCTTCACGGCGTTACGTATATAGTTCGCCTCGCCGATCTGCCGGATGCTGAGCCGCCGCGAGTAGGGGTGCGCGTCCGTCGTCGTGTATCCGTCGATGATCCACACCAGACGGCCATCCTGCGTGATGACGATGTATGGATCCGGGTCCCATTCGAGGAAACCCGCGAGGGCCTTCACCCGCGCCGCCACGTCGCGGCGGATCAGCATGCGGCTGTCACCGCGCAGGTACCCCGTGAGCAGAATATTCCAGTCGCCGCGCGTGACCGCCGCCGCAAGACGGATCAGAGGCGACGCGATTGGGATTCCGCCGCGGCCTTCGTACCGCGTGTGGACGTTCTCCGCTCCGGCGGGATAACTGAACTCCTCCTGATTCGTGCGTACGAACACCGGCTCATGCAGGTTCTCGCCGAAGTAAATCTCCGGTCGGGTGAGCTTCAGGCTCCCGGTATTCAGCCTCGGCGGCGCATCCTGGATGTAGAAGACGGGGCTGCCTTCCGGCGTAATCCGGCTCGCGGCCGCCATCACCAGGCCGTAGCTGTGCGTGTAAATCAGGTGCGTGTTGATCCAGCTCGTACGCTGGCCGCCCAGCTGATTCACGTCGAGCTCGCGCGCGGCGACCATCACCTGCCGCATCTGCCCGTCGATCGTGTAGCGATCCACGTCCGTGTCGGGGAACACGTAATACTGCCGCAGCGCCTGCACCTGCGTGATGGTGTCGTGGAACGCCCGCCAGTCCCACAGGCGCACATTATCGAACAGCGGCTGGTTGGCGGATACGTTGACGGTGGACTCGAGCTTCGCCGGAAACTGCATCTCCTTCAGACGCTCATCGAAGCCCCATGCCGCCCGCGTCGAACGGATATGGTGCTCGATGTAAGGCTTCTGCAGACCCAGCTCGTTCGGGCGCACGTACAGCGTCGCAATGATGCCGGGAATGATGCCACGCAGGACGAGCACCACCACGAGAACCAGCAGCCATCGCAAACGCCCCGCCAGCGCGAGCACGGCGCCCGCCAGAGCCGTTGCGATCGCGACCCATTGCAGCGGGACCCGCACGTGCTCGTCGATCCAGTCCATGCCCACCATGAATCCGTGATCGCTGTAGACGAGCGTGTAGCGGCCAAGCCACAGGCTGCCCGCGAGCGCGATCAGAAACAACGCAAGCGCAACACGCGCGAAGGGGTACGTCAGACCTTCACGAAGCAGGTCGCCGAGCTCGAGATCGATGGCGATATTCCCGTGCAGGCCCGGAAATCGGTCCCGGAGGGTCCAGATGCGGCCCGTCAGCCAGTTCAGCAGCCCGGCGAGAACGGCGGTGACCAGGACCAGCTGCGCGAGCTCGCGATAAAACGGCAGATCGAAGATGTAGAACGAGAGCGGCTGCCCGTAGACGGGATCCCGCCACGGGTTCGTGCCCGCGCCGGCTCGATGCGAACCCGCGAAGCGTACGACGGTCCAGCCGTCGATCGCCGCCGCAGCGACCACAATGCCGACCACCAGCAGGGCCACCGTCGCAATCCGCGCATATGCCGGATGGCGGCGGAGGCCGGTGCCGGCGTGCTTCAGTCCGCGCGCGTGTGCGATCCACAGCACCGCGAATACAACTAAGGCGGCAACCACGACGGGCAGCAATCCGTACAGCAGAATGCTGGCCCAGGTTTCGAGCTGCCCGAGTTCCTTCCACCACTCGTACTCGATTACGAACCCCGCAAGCGTCCGGCCCGCGATGAACAGCAGCAGGAGCGCGATGACAAGAACCGGAAAAATTCGCCGCCCCATTCAGACCGCTCCCTCGGGTTCACGGCTCAGAAGCGGAGCATGAACGGCCGTGCCTCCGACAATCGTGGCGACCGGCCCGCCACGGAAGCGATGCCCGTCAAAAGGAGTGTTGCGGCTCCTTGATTGTGACTTGTTTACGTCGCAAGTCCAGTCCAGCGACGGATCGAGGATGGTGATATCGGCGGGGAACCCGGGCGCAAGCCGGCCGCGATCGTTCAGCCGCAGGATGGTCGCCGGCGCCAGTGTGAAGGCCTCGATCATTCGCATCAGCGGCAGCAGTCCCGGATTCACCAGCTTCTCGAACGCAAGGCCGATCGCGGTCTCGAGGCCCGTGATTCCGAACGGGCAGCGCTCGAATTCCTGCATCTTCTCGCTGCCGGCGTGCGGCGCGTGATCCGTCGCGATCGCGTCGATGGTGCCCGAGACGAGACCGCCCACAACCGCCTGCACATCGTCGCACGACCGCAAAGGCGGCTTCATCTTGTAATTGCTGTCGTAGGCCTGCACGTGGCAGTCAGCGAGCGCGAAGTGGTGGGGCGTCGCTTCGCAGGTCACCGGCAGCCCCCGCGATTTTGCGAAAGCCACCATCGCGATCGAGTGCTTCGCCGAGATGTGCGCAACGTGGTACTGCGCGCCCGTGAGCTCCGCGAGCAGAATGTCCCGGGCGACCATCACGTCTTCGGACGCCGAGGGGATGCCGAACAGCCCGAGACGCAGCGCCTCAAAACCTTCGTGCATGGACCCGCCCGCGCTGAGGTTCAGGTCCTCGCAGTGGTTGATCACCGGGAGCTCAAATGCCTTCGCGTATTCCATCGCGCGTCGCATCACGCGCGCATTCATCACGGGCATTCCGTCGTCGGAAACGGCGACGATTCCCGCCGCCTTCATCGCCCCCAGCGACGCCAGCTCCTCGCCCTTGCTGCCCTTCGTGATCGCGCCGATCGGAAAAACGTTGACGACGGCTGTATGCCGCGCGCGCTCGACGATGTAGCTGGTGACCGTTGCGCTGTCGTTCACGGGCGACGTGTTCGGCATGCAGCACACGCTGGTGAAACCGCCGGCGGCCGCGGCCCGCGCGCCGCTCTCGATGGTCTCGGCGTGCTCGAACCCCGGTTCGCGCAGATGCACGTGCATGTCGATGAATCCGGGCGCTACCACGAGGCCGCCCGCGTCGAGAACCTCCGTCCCGGTTCGGTTGATATTCGGCGCGATCGCTGAGATCACACCGTTTTCGATCAGCACGTCCGCCGTCTGATCGAACCTGGTCGCGGGATCGAGCACCCGCCCGCCGCGGATGAGGAGCTTCGGCATGGCTGTTTACTGGACGACTTTTTCGAGAACGGCCATGCGCACGGCGACGCCGTTCTCGACCTGGTTCAGTATCACCGACCGTTGCGAGTCGGCGACCTCGGACGCGATCTCGCGCCCGCGATTGATAGGACCGGGGTGCATGACAATCACGTTCGGCCGCGCCAGCTGAATGTGCTCGAGGCGCAGGCCATAAAAGCGGAAGTATTCGCCCGCGGGGTAGGCCGCCTCATGCTGCCGCTCGAGCTGGACCCGCAGCATCATGATCACGTCGGCGTCGCGGATTGCGCGTGTAATGTCGTGTTCGATCGTGACGCCAGGCGCGAGACGGGCCAGATCGGGCGGCGCGAGCGGCGGCGGCCCGCAGAGCACGAGATCGACGCCGAATTTCGTGAGCAGGTGAATGTTCGAGCGCGCCACCCGGCTGTGTACTATATCGCCGATAATGGCGACGCGCAGGCGGTCGAGCTGCTCGCGATAATCGAGAATCGTGAGCGCGTCGAGCAGCGCCTGGGTCGGGTGCTCATGTGTGCCATCGCCCGCGTTCACGATCGGCGTGTTCGGCAGGTGCCGCGAGAGAAAATGCGGAGCGCCGGACGCCGAGTGGCGCATCACGATCGCGTCCGGCAGCATCGCCGCGAGCGTATTGAGCGTGTCCACGAGCGATTCGCCTTTCGAGATGCTCGATCCCGAGGCGGAGATCGATACGATGTCAGCTCCCAGACGCTTGCACGCGATCTCGAAGCTGGTGCGGGTGCGCGTTGAAGCCTCGAAGAAAAGGTTGACGACGAGACGCCCGCGCAGCGTGTCCAGGCGCTTGACGGGCCGGTGCTGCTGCGTCTGAAACGATTTCGCGCGGTCGAGGATGCCTTCGATCTCGGCGCGCTCGAGCGGTTCGATACCGAGCAGACCTGTGGGCATGAAGCGAGGCCATCATAACACCCGCCCGCGCACCGCGCCGCAGCCGGGGATAGTATATTCAACACCCCCACTCAAGGAGAGCTGAATGAGCGACCGCGTATCCCGCAGACGAATGATGCAGGCCGCAGGCGTGGCTGCAGTTGCGCCCGTCGCGCTGAGCGGCGCGCCCGTGACCTGGCCGCCCGCCGTGGGCGCGAACGCGCCGAGGATCTGTCTCGGTGTTCCGCCGGCTGCCGACGAGAAGACGCTCCGCAATCTCAGGCAGATCGGCGTCGATTATGTCCTGATGGGCGGCCCGAAGGTACCCTGGGAGGAAGCCGAGCTGCGCGCCCGCATGGACCGCTTCAAGGCTGCCGGAATCCAGATCATCAATATGATGATCAGCGGCTTTAATGACGTGATCTGGGGCCGGCCCGGGGCCGACGCGCAGATTGAAAACGTCGTCAGGTCGATTCGCGCCGCGGGAAAAGTGGGCCTTCCTGTCATCGAGTACAACTTCTACGCGCACCGCCTGATCGAAGGCTACAAAGAGGAGATCGGCCGCGGCGGCGCCGGCTACACCGCCTACGATTACGAGTTGTCGAAGAATCTGCCGCCGCTGGAAAACGTGGGAACCCATAAACGCTCCGACCAGCTCAGGCGCGCCGAGCACTTTCTGA
>DASSSG010000419.1:0-3545 GCA_035708545.1 Bryobacteraceae bacterium
CTGGCCTCGGGCAACTATGACCCGAACGGCATCGTACAGCGTGCGATTCGCGCGGTCAAAGCCGGAGTGCGCGGGCTGACCGTAATCACAGACGTTTGCAACTGTGAATACACGAGCCACGGTCACTGCGGCAAAGTCGCCGGCGAGGAAGTCGAGAACGATACGACTCTGGAGTGGCTTGCGAAAGCCGCGCTGACTCATGCACAAGCCGGAGCGGACATCGTCGCGCCCTCTGACATGATGGACGGCCGAGTGGCCGCGATTCGGCGAAAGCTGGACGAAAACGGCTTCCCGAACACGCCCATCCTGTCGTACGCGGCGAAGTACGCCTCGGCTTTTTACGGACCGTTCCGCGAAGCAGCCGAATCGGCGCCTCAGTTCGGCGATCGCCGCGGCTACCAGATGGATCCCGCCAATGCGCGCGAAGCCATGCGCGAAATCGAGCTCGACCTCGAAGAAGGGGCCGACATGATCATGGTGAAACCGGCGATGCCGTATCTCGATATCATTCGCGTGGCTCGTGATCGCTTCGACGTGCCGCTTGCGGCATACCAGGTCAGCGGCGAATTCAGTACTATCATGGCTGCCGCGCAAAACGGCTGGATCGATCTCGAGCGGGCGATGCTCGAGACGTTAGTTGCCATCAGACGCGCCGGCGCTAACGTAATCCTAACGTATTTCGCCAAACCCGCCGCCAGATTGCTGTAGCGCGCCACTGTCCTCCGGAGTCCAACAACAGGAAAAGCCGAATTCCGGGAGGAAACATTATGGCTACAGCTACGCAGAGCGACCAGCGTCTTCAGCAACTGAAGCAGAAGTACGCGTCGGTACTCAACATGATGCAGCAATCTGGTGTGCGCCTCGAGCATGTGCACATCGCAAACGACAAGCTGTACATCAAGGGCACCGCGCCATCGCAGGACGTGAAAAACCGTATCTGGGACCAGATCAAACTGGTCGATCCGGGCTACAGCGACCTGACGGCGGAAATCGACGCTCCCGCCGGGGCTGAGCAGTCGCGCGCCCGAAGCGGCGGCGCCGGCCAGACCTACACCGTGCAGGCGGGTGACACACTGTCGAAGATCGCGAAGCAGTTTTACGGCGACTCGAATCAGTACATGAAGATCTTCAATGCCAACAAGGACAAGCTGAACGATCCGAATATGATTCACCCCGGCCAGCAACTCACGATCCCGCAGTAGATGCGGGGGCGCATGGACTGGCTGAATCAGATCGGCGGCATGCTCCAGCAGTATGCGAGCGTCAATCGCGTGCAGGGAGCGGAGTCCGCGGAGCGCGATTTCGAGCGCTTCGCCCGCTCCGCTCCCCGCGAGGAGGTGGCGCACGGCATTTCGGAAACATTTCGATCGCCCGACACGCCGCCCTTCCCGCAGATGCTCGGGCAACTTTTTCGCAATTCGCCCACCGAGCAGCGCGCAACGATATTGAATTCGCTGCTCGGCACGCTTGGCCCGGCAGTCCTCGCCCAGGTGTTGTCGCGTCACGGCGGCGGCGCTGCAGGACTCGGAGGCCTGCTGACCGGGTCGGGGCAAACACATGTCCGGCCCGAGCACACCCCGCAGATCTCGCCGGACGCCGTCACCGAGCTGGCCGCACAGGCCGAGAAGAAGGATCCATCGATCATCGATCGCATGAGTGACTTTTATGCGGACCAGCCGCAGCTCGTCAAGACGCTCGGTGGCGCCGCTCTCGCCGTTGCACTGATGCAGATCGGGAGGAAGCACAAACTGCTCTGACCCGCGGCGAACGGCGATGCTCCAGGGCCGCGGCCTCCGAGGCCCGGTGGGCGTATGATACCGGCGTGCGGGCTCTCTCTCGACGTGAGTTGATCGGCGGCGCCTGCGCGGGCCTGGCGTTCGCGCAGGCGCGCCGGCCCTGGAATGTCCTCCTGATTGCGATTGATGACTGGGGTGCCAGCGACGCCGGATGTTACGGCAGCCGTTATTACGACACGCCGAACATAGATCGGCTCGCAGCCTCCGGCATGCGATTCACGCAGGCGTATTCGGCGTGTACGGTCTGCTCCCCGTCGCGGGCGGCGATCATGACCGGCAAATATCCGGCGCGGCTGCACATCACGGACTGGATCGCCGGACACCCATACCCGTGGGCCAAGCTGCGCCCGCCGGATTGGACGCAGCACCTGCCGCTCGAAGAAACTACCCTCGCAGAACGCTTCAAGACTGCGGGGTACGCGACCGCGAGCGTCGGGAAATGGCATCTCGGCGGGCCCGAGTTTTACCCCGACAGGCAGGGCTTCGATCGGAACATCGGCGGCACGCATGCCGGACAGCCGCCGAGCTACTTCTCGCCGTACAAAATCTCCACGCTCAGCGACGGCCCGGCGGGCGAGTATCTGACCGACCGCGAATGCGCCGAGGCGCTCGCATTCATCGAGAGCCGGCGCGAACGCCCCTGGTTCGTGTACCTGCCTCATCACGCCGTGCACACGCCGCTCCAGGCCAGGCAGGCGCTGATCGAAAAATACCGCAGACGAGCGGGCAACGAGAATGTGCAGGGCAACCCCGTCTACGCGGCCATGGTCGAGAGCGTCGATGAGAGCATCGGACGGCTCCTCGC
Organism: Bryobacteraceae bacterium; assembly: GCA_035708545.1. Classification (GTDB taxonomy): domain Bacteria; phylum Acidobacteriota; class Terriglobia; order Bryobacterales; family Bryobacteraceae; genus DASSSG01. The sequence continues at coordinate 2,602 of DASSSG010000419.1, forward strand.
AGGTCTCGACAGAATGCGTCTGGCAGAACGCACGATTATCGCGCTTACGTCGGACAATGGCGGACTGCTCCGCAGCACGACCAACCTCGGACTGCGCGCCGGGAAGGGTTCGGCGTACGAAGGCGGCGTACGAGTGCCGCTCATCGTGCGCTGGCCCGGTGTTGCACGCGCCGGTTCGACCTCACACGTGCCCGTCATGGGCATGGACCTGCATCCGACGCTGCTCGCCATGGCAGGGTTGCAACCGCCGAACGAAATCGATGGTGACGACTTCTCGACCCTGCTCGGTGGCGCTCGTACCCTGAACCGGCGGCCGCTGTTCTGGCATTACCCGCACTATCATCCCGGCGGCGCGACGCCTTATGGCGCCGTTCGTGACGGCAATCTGAAGCTGATCGAGTTCTACGAGAACGATCGCATTGAGCTGTACGACCTCGCGACAGATCCGGAGGAAAAAAGCGATCTGGCGGCGAGCCGCACGGATGACGCACAGCGTCTGCGCGTCCGTCTGCGCCGCTGGCGCCACGAGGTCGGGGCTCAGATGCCGTTGGCCAATCCCAATTACGATCCCGGGCGCGCCGGACAAACCGGGCGCGGCCGGACCTAACGCGCGCTGCGCCTGCCCTTTGTTTTTTTCTCTTCGCGTGGCGGCCGTGTCTCCACCGCTGCCGGTTTCTTTGCCGCCGCAAGGCTGCGCTCGAGCGCAGCCATGATGTCCGTCACCGGTGGCTCCGTGGGCGTTTGCTCGGTGCGCGCAACCTGCCGGCCCTCGATCTTCGCCACAATCATCTCCTCGATTCGTTCCCTGTACTTGTCACGGAACTTCGTCGGGTCGAACGGCGCCGCCAGCTTCTCGATGAGCATGCGCGCGAGCTCCAGCTCACGAGGCGCAACGGTGCTCGTATCTGCGCGGTACTCGTCCTCGCCATGAATCTCGTTCGGAT
>DASSSG010000420.1:0-8943 GCA_035708545.1 Bryobacteraceae bacterium
ATACGTGCTGCATACGCTGCCAACGGGTCTTGGCAACGCGCCGTTCGTGGTCAAGAGCGAAGTGGAAGTTGGCGATAAGCCGATCACCGACCTTCAGGTCCCCGCGGTCGTGCCGTTCGAGATCAAGGGAAAGATCAACGCTGAGGCGGGTCCCGAGCTGAAGATGGGATCGCTTCGAGTAATTCTGCAGCCGGCAGACGAAATCACGTCGAGCATAGCCATGGCCACGGCGAACGCCGAGGGCGACCTGACGCTGGCGAATGTCGTTCCGGGACGGCATCGGGCGGTGATTACGGGCGTGCCCGCAACACACTACGTCCGCGAGATCCGGTCGGGTGATGACGTGGCGGCAGGCGATGAAGTCGATATCCCCACGGCAACGACGAAGCTCGCAATTTCGCTTGCGCTCGGGCGTGCCGAGATCAACGGCGTCGCAAAAAACGATAAGGGCGACGCCGTGCCTGGCGCGCACATAGCGCTCATTCCGAAGCCGCGGAGGCCGTACCGCATGCGCACCGCGCGCACGGATCAGAACGGTGTGTTCAAGCTGCCCACCCTCCCGCCAGGCGATTACTATCTCGTCGCGCTGGACTCGGTCGATCCCGGTTCGCTCGAGGATGACGAGGTGATCAAACCGATACTGTCGAAGATGAAGACGGTAAAGGTGGAAGCTGAGGGCGCGCAGGCGTACGAGTTGACCGTTCTGCCGAAGCTCGAGGCCAGGTAGCGGCTCGCAGGGAAACAGCGCGGTCATTACTGCTCGATTCCGGGGTGGCGGTACGTGCGCCACGCCGAGAAAAACGTAATATCTCTGACTGCAATCGCTGCATCGCCTTGCTAACATGACGCTTCGACATGCTGCGATGGGAGACCGCGGGGGAGTCGCATGGGGAATGCCTGGTCGCGACGCTCACCGGACTTCCCGCAGGTATCCCCATCTCGCTCGAGTCTGTCAACCGTGAACTGTGGCGTCGCCAACAAGGCTACGGCCGCGGCGGGCGGATGAAAATCGAAAGCGACGCGGCCGAGATTGTGGCCGGCGTCCGGCACTCGCAGACGATCGGCTCGCCCATCGCCATCATCATCCGCAATCGCGACTGGAAGAACTGGACCGATGTCCTGCCGGTCGAAGATGCCGAGGGCGCGGAAGACCGAAAGAAGCCTGTTACACGCCCACGGCCCGGCCACGCCGATCTCGCCGGGGTGCTCAAGTACAACTTTCCCGATGCGCGCTACATCCTGGAGCGCGCCAGCGCGCGAGAAACGGCGGCACGGGTTGCGATCGGCGCGATTGCCAAGACGTTCCTCCGCCAGTTCGGGATTGAGGTACTCAGTCACGTGATCGCTGTTGGATCTGCGCGGTTTGAACGGGAAGCGCGCTGGGAAGAACTGGTCGCCCTCGCTGCGCGCGACGAAGTGCTGCTGGGGTGCGTCGATGCGGAAGCCGAGCAACGGATGAAAGCAGTCGTAGATGAGGCATATCGTACCGGCGACACCGTCGGCGGCGTGTTCGAAGTCGTAGCTCACAACGTGCCGCCGGGCCTGGGCTCCCATATCACGTGGGACTCGCGGCTCGATGGCCGGCTCGCGCAAGCCATTGTCTCCATGCAGGCCGTCAAGGGAGTCGAGATCGGCTTCGCTCAGGAAGGATCCGCGTCATTTGGCTCGAAAGTGCAGGACACGATCCACTACGATCGCGGGCAGCGCCGGTTCACGCGCGGCGCCAATCGGGCCGGCGGTGTCGAGGGCGGCATGTCGAACGGGCAGGACATATTCGTGCGAGGGTTTCTCAAGCCCATCTCCACACTCCGCCGGCCGCTCGAATCGGTCGACCTGACGACGCGCGAGCCCGCGCTCGCGGCCTATGAGCGCAGCGATGTTGCCGTCGTCCCCGCTGCCGGTGTGATCGGCGAGGCCATGGTGGCCTTCGTGCTCGCGCAGGCCATGCTCGACAAGTTCGGCGGCGACTCGCTCTCGGAAACGAAGCGCAACTTCGACGGCTACCTCGAACAGGTCAAGAACTTCTGATGGTCTATCCAATCGTGAAATACGGCGATCCGGTGCTGGAGACGCCGGCTGACACCGTTACGGAATTCGACACTCCCGAGCTGCACGAGCTGCTCGATGACATGTTCGAATCCATGTACGCGGCACGGGGTGTGGGTCTGGCCGCGCCGCAGATCGGGATTGGGCGGCGCATTGCCGTGATCGATACTTCCACTGGAGAAAGGCCGGAAGAGAAGCTGGTCCTGATCAACCCGGAGATCATTCGGGTAGAAGGCAATCAGGTCGGCGAAGAGGGGTGTCTGAGCGTGCCAGGCTTTCGCGAGCAGGTCAGGCGCGGGCATCGGGTCACCGTGCGGGCGCAGGACGCCAAAGGCGAGTGGTTCGAGCAAACGGGGGAGGATCTGCTGGCGCGGGCGTTCCAGCATGAGACGGATCATCTCAATGGCGTGCTCTACATCAACCATGTCAGCGTGCTCAAGCGGGATTTGATCCGAAGGAAGATACGCAAACTGGCAAAGGCGGGCGAGTGGGGGTGAGATTCGGAGAGCGCGGGCGACCTGAAGCCAGCCGCCGGCTCAGGCCGGCCCCACATTGCATCTGAACGATGCGGGCGATATTTCTGGGGACGCCGGAGTTTGCGGTGCCGACGCTCGAGCGCATGATCGAAGCAGGGCATGAGGTGCTCGCCGTCTATACGCAGCCCGATCGGCCGAAGGGCCGCGGGCGCGAGATGGCGGAATCACCGGTCAGGCAGGCCGCGATGCGCATCGGTCTGCCGGTCCGCCAACCCGAGCGTATCCGCCGGCCCGAAGTCGTCGCGGAGCTGGCCGCCGTCGATGCCGACGTGATGGTCGTGGTCGGGTACGGGCAGATCATCCCACAGTCGATAATCGATCTGCCCCGGCACGGAATCATCAACGTCCATGCCAGCCTGCTGCCGAAATACCGCGGCGCGGCGCCGATTCAGTGGGCGATCGCGAACGGGGAGACTCGCACGGGCGTGACCACGATGCAAATCGATGCCGGGCTCGATACGGGCGACATGCTGCTGAAGGCGGAGACGGCCATCGGACCGGACGAGACCGCTCCCGAGCTCTCGGCGCGTCTCGCTCCGCTCGGGGCCGATCTGCTGGCGGACACTCTGGAGCGAGCTGAGGCCGGAACCCTGAGCCCCGAGAAGCAAAATGACGCTGAAGCGACGCTGGCGCCCATTCTCCGGAAAGAAGACGGGCTCATCGACTGGACCCGCCCGGCTCGGGAGATCTACAATCGCAGTCGCGGTTTTCTGCCCTGGCCCGGCACGTACACGTATTTTCGCGGGCAACTGTTGCACATTTGGAGGGCAAAACCTGTTATTCATATAGAATTGGGACCCGCGGGGATGATCCATCTCTCAGGGCGGCGCGTCCTGGTCATGTGCGGGGACCGAACTGCTCTGGAGCTCGACGAGGTTCAGCTCGAGGGCCGAAAACGAGTGACCGCAGACGCGTTCCGAAATGGCCAGCGTCTGACCGGCAACGAAATTCTGGGAGAACTGACAAGTTGAAGGTGCCGCTCGGCTACCGCTTCGCAGCGACATATGCAGGGATCCGCTCTGACAGCAGGGAAGACGTCGGTCTGATTGTTTCCGACGCACCGGCCTCGGCCGCGGCGGTGTTTACGCAGAACCGCGTCCAGGCCGCGCCGATCAGGATCGCGAAACAGCACATCCGCGCCTCGCGCGGGCGTATTACCGCGATCATTGCCAACGCCGGTAACGCGAACTGCGCCACGCGGAACGGCGAAGAGGCCGCGCTGAAGTACTGCCGCGTTCTGGCGAAGAAACTGAACGTTCCGGTAGCGCAGATCGTGCCCGCTTCAACGGGCGTGATCGGCGTGGACCTCGATCCGGATCTCATCGTCAACGCGCTCCCCGCGCTGCTCGACGACCTGCACGACACCCGCTTTCCGGATGTGTCGCACGCCATCATGACCACCGACACGCAGCCGAAGGTCGCCTTCGCCGAAGTGCCGCTGAAGGGCGGGGAAGTGCAGATCGCCGGCATGACCAAGGGCTCCGGCATGATCCACCCGAATATGGCGACGACGCTGGGCTTCGTGATGACGGATGCGGCGATCTCGCCCATTCACCTGCGTGACATGCTGATGCAGGCCGTGGACAAGAGCTACAACCGGCTCTCGGTCGACGGCGATACTTCGACCAACGACATTGTGGTCCTGATGGCGAATGGGGCGGCGGGGATCAAGCCGTCCGAGCGGGAGCGCCGCGCCATGCAGGAGTCCCTGACCCTGGTGATGGAGGATCTGGCCGAGCAGATCGCGCGCGACGGCGAGGGCGCGACGAAGCTGATCACTGTCCGGGTAGTGGGCGCGCCCGACGAAAACGCAGCGACCAGAATCGCGCGTTCAATCGCGAACTCGCCGCTGGTGAAAACCGCGATTGGCGGCACTGACCCGAACTGGGGCCGAATTCTTTCGGCAGCGGGCAACGCGGGCGTGGACATCGACCCCTGGCTTATCGACATCTACATCCAGGGCGTCCTCGTGTGCAGCGGAGGCTATGCCGCGGAATACGACGAGAACAGCCTCAAACACAGACTCGCCGATCACGAGGTTCTGATCAGGATCGAACTGAAGACCGGTGGCCCCGGCGAAACGCGCTTCTGGACGTGCGACTTTACAGACGGCTACGTCCGCATCAACGGCAGCTACCGCAGTTGATCGCGCGGCGTTCGGTTGTCACGGCGGTGGGAGCTGCGTTGCTGCGCGCGCAGGATCGCAGCGCGTATGTGGACGTTCTCGCCGGCATGGCCGCGGCACTGGCCGCCTCCGACGCCTCCGAGTTTCTTCGCTACATCGACGACGGCGCTCCTGATCGCGAGCGGTTGAAAGCGCTGGTCGAGGCGCTGCTTGCGCAGGCGGAGGTCACGTCGTCAGTGGAGGTCATCGAAGTTGCGGGTGGCGCGGCTCGTGTCGACTGGTATATGGAGGTGCGCGCCCGCACGCCGGGCACGCCTGTAGAACGGCGGCGCCGTGAGGTGACTGTGAAGATCAACGCGCGCCAGCGGGTTACGGAGCTGCGCCCGGTCGAGTTTTTTGGGCCGCCGGCGAGACCAGCCGTGAAGCGGGAACCCGGAAGCCGCGCTATTCAGGCCGGGTGTGACTTCCAGCTCCAGGTTCGCCGTTTCTCCTTCGCTTAGTTGCACAGTGCGAGCCTGACGCTTCAGGCCGCGCACAAATAACGCTTCATGTCAGATAGTCCAGGTGCGGACCGCAATTGGCCGATCCGGTACTTGCCGGGACAGACATTCTCGAACCGCAACGCGCGTTGGTTTCGAGCTGCACTTGACGCCTAAACCCTCGGTTGATTCCTGCCGATCACATACCGAATGGCAGCCGACTGCCTGCAGGCTCTACTTGCGTCTCAAAACGGCGACGGGGGCTGGAGTTACGGCCGAGGCTCGTCCTGGACAGAGCCGACAATATACGCACTGCTGGCGCTCAGCGCCGCCGATGCGGAGCACTTCGACGCCGCGCTGCGCGGCGCGCGGTGGCTGCAAACGCTCCAGCGTCGCGATGGAGGGTTCCCATGCAGCCGCACGACCGGCGAGAGCGCGTGGGTGACGGGGCTCGCTCTTCTGCTCGCTGGACGGACGGTTTGCACGTTCGACTCCGTGGCGGCGATGGAATGGGTACTCACCGCGGGGACCTGGCGGCCGGGCACGCTCGAACGGCTTCGGGTCACGCTGTTCGGACGATGCGCTCGCACAATCCGGCCCGATGGCTGGTCGTGGACGCCTGACACTGCCTCCTGGGTGCTTCCCACAAGCCTCACGATCCTCGGTCTCCAGCGCGTTTCGCGGGTGCATGCCGACGGGCGGATTCCGATCCGCATCGGACACGGGCGTGATTACCTCCGTGCACACATGTGTACTCACGGCGGCTGGAGCATGGGAGACGGCCCGCATGCGTTTCCGGAGACCACGGGTGCGGCGTTGCTCGCAATGCACGGCGCGGGAACAGGCCTCGAGGGGACACTGGCGACCGCCGAGCGCCTGGCCGGCGGCTGCCGCTCGCGCGAGGGCAGGCTCTGGCTGACCCTCGGGCTGGCCGCGCATGGTCGTGCGGTTCCGGGCGCCGCGGCTCCCGGCGCGTTTCGCGGCACCCGCGAGCTGGCGCTCACTCTGATTGCCGACGCCCAACTCGTCGGCAGGCACTCGCTGCTCGGGTAAATAAATGCGCAGACGGGATGCAGTTGGACTGTTGGCGACCGGGGCTGTACCGGCCTGTTCTTCATGTTCGAAGATCAGGACGCCGGCGCGGGTGTCAATTCTCAGGGCAAACGCGTACGGGCCGGAGCTGTATGACCTCGTCCGTCGTGTAGTGGTCGATCACAAAGTGAACGTGCGGGGCAAAGGCGTCGTCATCAAACCGAATCTCGTCGACTACGACGCGGAGCGCCCGATCTACACGCACCCGATGCTGGTGCATGCGGCCCTCGAGGCGTTTCGCGCACTTGGAGCTGATGACGTGCGCATCTGCGAGGGCCCGGCAAACCGGCCGCTCACGCTGGACCTCGCCGAGGAAGCCGGGTACTTCTCGATCATCCCGGATTTCGAACGCATCTTCGTGGACGCGAACACCGATGAAGTCACCCGCGTGCCGTTTGTGTCGCCGCATTCGGATTTCCGAGACATTTACCTGCCAAACACGGCGCTCGGTTGCGATCTGCTGGTATCGCTGCCGAAGATGAAGACACACCGGTGGGCCGGCGTGACGCTCGCCTCGAAGAACCTGTTCGGTCTGGTCCCCGGGGCGGTGTACGGATGGCCGAAAAACCTCCTGCACTGGAACGGTATCCACGCGACGGTGGCTGACCTGCGAAAGGTGTTCCGGAAAACGTTCGCGATCGTCGATGGCGTCGACGCGCTGGAGGGTTACGGACCGCTTCTTGGCACTCGCGTGCACGCCGGCGTGATCGTCGCGGGCGCCGATCTCACCGCGGTCGATGCGACCTGCTGCCGGATTATGGGTGTGGATCCCGAACAGATCGGACATCTGACGCTGGCCGCTTCCGTTGGACAAATCGACGAGCGGCTGATCGCGCAGGCTGGTGAAGCGATCAGGTCCGTACGCAGGAATTTTCAGCTCACTGCGGAATGGACGCACGTCCGGCTTAGCGTCTGAGCTTCAGAGGACCTGCTCGACGAGCGCCTCCCAGTCGCCACGCGCCATGAGGTGCAGGCGGATCCGCAGTGACGTAAAGCGGCGCAACTCGTCCTGGACGCCGTCGGCGGGGAGCCGTGGCGCGGCGACGTAAAGAGTGCCAGTCTCGATTTGGAATGGAAGTACCTGCCACTGGCGAACCACGCGAGCCGGCAACGCTCGTCCGGTTCGCCGCGGGATTTCATGTGCCTGTACCGCGGCGATCGGCAAGCCTTCGCGCAGGCTCAGTACTTCGACGAGATCGTCTTCCGAGAGGATGCCTGCGGCGACGAGGTGGTCAGTCAACTCCACGCCGCCTGGTTTGCTCGCGAGAGCTGCTTCGATTTCGGATTCCTCAGCATAAGCCGCGCCGATCAGGATGTCTCGCAATGGCCGCTTGTGCTCGCTTAACGCCTCACGGCTCGGGTAGTTGTGCGCTGTCTTGACCCAGCGCAGCGGCTCGCCCCGCCACTTCGCCTGTGCGAAGCGAACGATTGCCGCGATCGCGGCAACGGAGTTAAGAGCATTGGCACAGAGCGCCCGCACAGGCACGCCGAGAGCGAACACCGCGCCGTAGATCAGCCCCGCAAACCACATGCGCAGCGCAATCCGCCAGAGCAGCAGCAGCGTGGTCGCCTGCAGCATCCATGCCGGCACGAGCGCCGCGCAGACTGCCGGGAGTTTCCATTGAGCGCCTGCCATCGCGCACCCGGCCAGGGTGGCAAGGCCGTACAGCGCAGCCAGATTCGTAGCGGCGGTAACGAGGCTACCCACTATGGATTTGCGATCGCGCCACAGCCAGTACTTCTGCACGAGGTCGCCCCGCCATCCGTGCCGTTCCCAGCTCTGCAGGACGTTGCCCGTTACCCAGCGGATCCTCTGCACGAGGGCTGACTGAAAGTTACGGGGGAAATATTCGCGCGTCGCCAGCCACGTAGTGCCCGCGCGGGCGATGGGCACGACCGCCTGTCGTGCCCCGAGGCCATGCAGCCGCAGGCCGTTTTCGTAATCTTCGGTCAGGCACGCGGGCTCGAAGATTCGATTCTGCGAGTGTTCGGCGAGACGGTCGAGCACCTCCCTGCGGTATCCGGTCCCGACGCCGCACGAGGGGATGAACGCGCCCATGCTCTGCCGTGCCGGCATGTCGCGCATCTGGTACTCGGCGAATTCATCGCAGTAGACACCGTGCGTCAATTCCCCAAACGGCGTCGGCAGCGCGAGAACAGGCACCTGGACCATGTCACAGCTCGTGAGCAGCTCATTTACCGCTCGTGGCCCCTGGGAGTGAATCAGGTCCTCGGCATCATGAATCAGAATGATGTCGAAGCGTGCGCCCTGTTCCTCTTCGTAGAGCTGCATGCGCTGATAAATCCAGTTGAGACAGTCGGCCTTCGAAGTCGGACCGTCATGCGGGCAGAGCGCGACGTGTACGCACGCGTGCTCGGCCTCGAGTTCCCGAACAGCCTCGAGCGTCGGCTCGTCGTTGGGATAGATGCCGAGAAAGAAGTGGTAGCGCGCGTAATCAATGGCGGCGCGATTGTGCTCGATCATGCCCGCGATGACAGCTTCTTCGCGCCACAGGGGGACGAAGATCGCGATCAGGCGCTCGGGTGAATTACAACGCGCCGGCAAGTGCCGAGCCCGGCACCGCGCCAGCCACCAGAGATCGACAAACAGGTCGTCGATGCCGCTGAGGAGGAGCCACACGCCGAGCGGTACCAGTGCCGCGGC